>CAKZJN010000336.1 GCA_936943465.1 uncultured Rhodoferax sp. | reverse complement strand
ACCGTGATGTGCGGCGGCGATTCTGACGCGTTTTCCAAAGCCCAGCCGGTGGCCATGGCGTTCTCGCGTGCCTTCACTCTGCTGGGTGACAGCGGTGCCGGTCAGTTAGCCAAGATGGTGAACCAGATCTGCATCGCCGGTCTGGTGCAGGGCCTGTCCGAAGCGATTGCATTCGGCCAGCGCGCCGGGCTCGATATGCCGCAGGTGCTGGATGTGATCGGCAAGGGTGCGGCGCAAAGCTGGCAACTCGACAACCGCGGTAAAACCATGGTGGCTGACAAATTTGACTTTGGCTTTGCGGTGGACTGGATGCGCAAGGACCTCGGGCTGGTGCTTGACGAAGCCAAGCGCAACGGCGCCCGCCTGCCGGTCACGGCCCTGGTGGACCAGTTCTACGCCGATGTGCAGCAAATGGGCGGCAAACGCTGGGACACCAGCAGCCTGATCAAGCGGCTGAAGTAAGCCGCTCCCAAACAAAAGGCCCGGAACTCCGGGCCTTTTTTCATAGCGCAAGCTATTGTTTACTTGTTGGCTTCGGGCTGCTGCCGGGTGATGTTGGCCAGCTCTTCTTCGCTGATCTTGTCCCACAACAGCACCAGGCGGTGCACACCGTCCTGCACCCGGATCACTTCAATAAAGCGGTTGGCTTCCCGCGGGGTCACGCGGCCCAGCACGTAAACCGTGCCGCGCTCGGTGGTGAGCTTCACCGCGTTGGACATCAGGTCTTTGGCATCGATGATGGCTGCCTTGACGCGGCTGGTCACCAGGGTGTCCGACGACTTTTGCGAGAAGGTGGAATTGCCCAGAACCGCCAGTTCGTTGTAAACACCTTGCACGTTCTCCACGCCCATCACCACTTTTTCAGCCAGTTGCTTGTCCTGCTCGGAGGGCACTTCGCCGGTCAGCAAGACCTTGCGGTTGTAGGCGGTCACATTGATGTGCACGCGCTCGCCCAGGTTGTCGTTGAGGCGGTTGCTGGCCTTGATCTGGATGGTGTTGTCCTCGACCACGGTGCCCGAGGTACGGCGGTCGGCGGCGACCATGACGCCGGTAATTGCGCCCCCCGCAATCAGCGGAAAGCAGCCCGAAAGGCTCACCAGACCGGCGGCCAGCGCCAGTCCCAACACAGCTTTTTGAATCATAGGTTTCATGCAGAGGCTTCCTGATCGCCCAACAGTTGGGCATCGACCGCATCGCAAATGCAATGCAAGGCCAGAATGTGAACTTCCTGAACGCGCGCGGTGCGGTCGCTGGGCACGCAAATGTGCACATCGGTATCGCGCAGCGCCAGGTTCATCTTGCCGCCACCCCGACCGGACAGGCCAATTACGACCATTTCACGTTCGTGCGCTGCCTCAATGGCGGCCAGCACGTTGCCCGAATTGCCGCTGGTCGAAATGGCCAGCAACACATCACCGGGTTGCCCCAGCGCGCGCACCTGGCGCGAGAAGATTACGTTGTAGTCGTAATCGTTGGCAATGGCGGTAATGATGGAGGTATCCGTGGTCAGCGCGATGGCCGCCAGTTCGGGCCGGTCCCGCTCAAAACGACCGACAAATTCGGCCGAGAAGTGCTGTGCATCGGCTGCAGACCCGCCGTTGCCACAGGCCAGCACCTTGCCGCCGCTGGTGAGGCTGGCGATGATGGCTTGCACCGCAGCAGCAATGGGTTTGCTCAGGACTTCGGCGGCCTGGTATTTGAGGTCGGCGCTGTCGATAAAGTGTTGGTGAATTCGTTGTTCCAGCATGGCGCGATGATAACTGCCCCTTATGAAGCGCCGGTTAACGTACGCCCACGGCCACTGGGGGTTTGTTACCGAATGTCAGCCGGCGTCAAAGGCGGCCTGCAGCCATTCAATGCCGGAGGGTTCGACCAGCACCACGTCAAAGCGGCAGGGCGGCGTGTGGCGCTGGCCCGCCAGGTAATGGCGCGCCGCAAAGACAATGCGCCGCTGTTTGGCGAATCCAATGCTGGCCGCCGCACCACCATGCGTGCCCGCACCCCGGGCGCGTACCTCCACAAACACCGTGGTACCGTCACCTGTGGCCATGATCAGGTCGATCTCGCCGCCACCGCGCCCCGGGGTTCGATAATTGCGCTGCAACAAATGCAGCCCCTGCTGTTTCAGGTAGCGCAGGGCTTCGGCCTCGGCAGCGTCACCGGCTTGCTTGGTGGTGTTTTTTGGCGGTTTTGATGAGGGAATATCCATAGTGAGCGCTTCTTATTCTTCTGCTCTGGCGGCAGCCCGTGAGGCGGCCTCTGCGCAGCATTATCCGCAAGGCGCGCTGTACGTGGTGGCCACACCGATTGGCAACCTGGCCGACATCACGCTGCGCGCGTTGCATGTACTCGAACTGGCCGATGTGGTGGCCTGCGAAGACACCCGCCACACCCAGCAAATGCTGCGTGCCTATGGCATCGACAAACCCGGCAGCCAGTTGCTGGCGGTCCACCAGCACAACGAAAGCGAGGCGGCGCAGAGCGTCGTGGCGCATTTGCGCGGCGGCCGGCGCGTGGCCTATGTGAGCGACGCGGGCACGCCCGGCGTCAGCGACCCCGGTGCCCGACTGGCAGCGGCGGTAGCGGCCGAGGGCCTGCGCAGCATTCCCTTGCCCGGTGCCAGCAGCGTCACCACCTTGTTGTCGGTCGCGGGGATTGGCGGCGAATCTTCTGAACATCCGGGTTTTGTCTTTCACGGCTTCTTGCCCAGCAAAAGCACCGAGCGGGCCCACGCCATTCAGTTACTGGCGCAGGAACCGCGTGCCCTGGTGCTGCTGGAAGCGCCGCACCGCATCGAGGCGCTGGCAGCCGGGCTGGCCGTTTTAGGCGACCGCCGGGTGACGATTGGCCGCGAGTTGACCAAACAGTTTGAAGAAATTGCCACACTGGCGGCCGGCGACCTGAGTGCCTGGCTGCAGGCCGACGCGAATCGGCTGCGGGGCGAATTTGCCGTGTTGCTGCATCCGGTGGAGGTGGCGGATCAGGGCGGCGACGCAGCCCGGATTCTGACTTTGCTGCTGGCGGAAGTTCCGCTGAAAACGGCGGTGAAGCTGGCTGCGGACATCACCGGCCAGCCGCGCAATGCGCTCTACGATCAGGCGCTGGCGCTGAAAAAGTCCTGAGACCAACCGGACAATTCGGCCAGCCGGCGCACCACCCACTCGGCTTCAAGTGGGTTGACCACAGCGCCCTCGGCGGTCAAACCCCGAAAGCAGCGTTGCAACACATCGCCCTCGGTAATGCCCAGACCGTGCAGCATCTCCTGCGCGGTCTGCGTTAACAAATTTGCCATGTCCTCACACAGTTCATAACGCTCGGCAATAAAAAACCGGGTCGCAGCAGGTTTGCTGCGACCCGGTTCTATATAGAGCGCGATGAAGGACTGGGGGATCTCGGTCTGGTTTTCGTCAGACAAAGGCCGTCCTTGCGACCGTGACTTAGGCCTTCTTGGCGTAAGCGCTGCACCAGCCGGCGGCAGTCACTTGCTTGCCAGCGAACAGGGGGCAACCACCGGCCTTGTCACCAGCCTTACCCTGGAACAGGGCGCAGTTGGCGCAATTTTGACCAGCAGCGTACTTGGGGAACTTGGCCTTGTCGGTCTTGGTGCCGTCAGCCTTGTAGCCCAGCGCAGCGGCTTGGGGATCCGCATCAGCCACCATGGCTTGGGCGTGAGCCTGGCTGGCCATCAGGGCGGCGCTACCGAGGCTGAATTGAACGATGAATTCGCGGCGATTGGTCATGGCAAAAATCCTCTAAGGGTTGATAAACGGGGGCGAGTATAGGAACAGAGAACGTATTTTGACTTACAGCGGTTGACTTCGGCCAAAGATATGAAATTTTTCTGACAAAGATCAATTAGCAAAACATGAAAGCCACCAGCGCGGCGTCTTCGCCCAGGTTCATCAAGACGTAGGCCGCCACCCGGTAGGCCAGGTAGTACAGCGCTTCAATCCGCACCCAGCACCTCCAGATGGTCAAAGTGCAGGTGGTGCATCAGCTCGCGCAGGATCAGCAGCGTTGCGGCAAAAGCCGGGCTTTCGGGCAGGCCCATGCGGGAAGCCGGCGTTCCTTCTACCACCGAGACCAACCGGTTGAAGGTGTCTTCGAGGGCCTCCAGCGAGAGTCGCATCGTCTGGGCGGGCACCATGCCGGACAGCGCCGCAATCTGGCGCAAAACGGCATCGGTGCTCAACAGCCGGGCGCCTGACGGCAGCAGCGGGCGCAGCGGCATCACCGCGTCTTCCACCGCAGCAATCGCGTTTTCCATTGCCAGGGGCGTCGGGGGCGAGGTCTTGAAATGGTCTTTGGCAACGCGACCCGGGCCCAAGGTGCGCCATAGCAACCCGACCGCATGCTCTCCTGATCCAAAGGCCAAGCCGAGGTACTCGCCTTCAAGTTGCAATGCCACCAATTCCACTCCGGCACCGGCATGCTGACGCGCTGCCGCATAGCTTTGCAGCAGGGCTTGCTCGGCCGCTGGGGGTGGAGTGGCGTTGGTCTGGCTCATATAGGAGAAGTGGCAGCAACGAAAAGAAACGGCGCCGAGTATCGCAGGCACCGCGTTCCACGATGCGTGCCGCTCTCTTACCAGGACGGCCGGCGCTCCTGAAAATGCGCCATCAAAAAGTCCACCAACGCGCGCACCTTGGCCGGCACATGCTTGCGCGTCGGGTAGACCGCATAAATGCCCAACTCCATCGAGCGGAACTGCGGCATCAGCTCCACCAGCGTGCCCTCAGCCAGATCGCGCCCCACCAGAAAGTCGGGCTGCAGAATCACGCCCTGGTGGGCCAGCGCAGCGGCGCGGCAGGTGTCGCCGCTGTTGGTGCTGAGGATCGGGCGCGTGGTCACGCTGACCGGCCCTTGGGGCCCGTCAAAGCGCCATTCGTCCCGCGTTGCCCAGTACACATAGGAAATCACCGCGTGGCCGGCCAACTCGGACGGGTGCGTGGGCGTTCCACACTGCGCCAGGTAGCGGGGTGAGGCGCACAGCACCATGCGGGTGGTGGCCAGACGCTTGCTAACCAGCGTGGAACTCTCCAGTGTGGCAATCCGGATGGCCACGTCGTAGCCTTCTTCGACCAGGTCCACCAGGCGATCGGCCAGTGTGATGTCCAGCGCCACCTGCGGGTTCTCCGCCTTGAAGGCACCCCATAGCGGTGCGAGTTGCAGGATGCCAAAGGTAAATGGGGCGTTGATGCGCAAGGTACCGGTGATGACTTCGCTGCGCGAGGTGACCTCGGCCTCGGCCTGGTTCAGGTCTTCCAGCAGCTCCTTGCTGCGGCTGTAAAAGACCTGCCCCTCGCCAGTCAGCGACAGGCTGCGCGTGGTCCGGTGCAGCAATCGCACGCCCAAGCGCGCCTCCATATCGCCCACATAGCGGGATACGGCCGCCTTGGACATTCCCAGCGCCTCGGCTGCCTTCACAAAGCTGCCGGATTCCACCACGGCATTGAAGGTCTGCATTTCGAGAAAGCGATCCACCATCCCTCCAAACGAAACAATGAATCTTATTTTTGCATGTTTATCTACTGATTGTGAGTCAATATAGTTCAGCCCATCTTGTTTTCACAACGCCCTGCTAATGACCACTCCAGCGCTTGCTCCGGTTCTTTTTGTCTCCCACGGTGCCCCCACGTTTGCCATCGAACCCGGCTTGCTGGGCCCGCAACTGCGAACACTCGGCACCCAACTTCACGCGATAAGGGCCGTGCTGGTGGTTTCGCCGCACTGGCAAACGCAGGGTGTACGCGTGTCCACGGCACAGGCCCCCGAGACGATTCACGACTTTGGCGGTTTTCCGTCCCGCTTGTATGACCTGCAGTACCCGGTCAACGGCGCGCCCGAACTGGCCACGCAGGTGGCGCAGTTGTTGAGCGATGCCGGTTTTGCAACCGCAGTGGATGCACGCCAGGGGCTCGACCATGGTGCCTGGGTGCCACTGATGCATTTGCTGCCCGAGGGCAATCTGCCGGTGTTTCAGGTCTCCATGCCCTATGACCTGACGACCGAGCAAAGCGTGTTGCTGGGCCGGGCATTGGCGCCGTTGCGGGCGCAGGGCGTGCTGATTCTGGCTTCGGGCAGCATGACCCACAACCTGGGCGAATTCCGCCAGGGTGGCGCGCAGGGCGCGCAATATGTGCGCGAGTTTGCCAACTGGGTGGGCACGGCGGTGCTGGCGAATGCGGTGCAGCCGGTGGTGCGCTACCGGGCCGAGGCACCGCATGCCGTGCGCGCGCACCCCACCGAAGAACACTTCTTGCCGTTGCTGGTGGCCATGGGTGCCCGGTGCGAGGGCGATGTGCCGCAACGCCTGGACGGCGGCATCGAGCACGGCATGCTGTCGATGGACTCCTTTGTTTGGGGCATGCCCCAGGGAGCCACGCTCCAATGAACGCGGTGCAATACAGCCACGGCCCGCTGCAAACCGACAGCGCTTCGGGCCTGATTTACCGCCTGCGCCAACCGGCACCGGCCAAGCCGGGCAAGTTGCTCGTGCTGCTGCACGGCGTCGGCAGCCACGAAGCCAATCTGCTGGAACTCGCCGATGGGGTGGCACCAGACACACTGGTGGCCCTGGTGCGCGGCCCGCTGGCGATGGGGCCGCAGCAATTTGCCTGGTTTCAGGTGGCGTTCACGCCCTCCGGGCCGCAAATTGACGCCGACGCTGCCGAGCGCAGTCGGGGCGCACTCACCACGCTGCTGCAACAACTGCAGCGGCAGCATGGCATTGCCCCCGAACACAGCGTCATGGCGGGCTTTAGCCAGGGCGGCATCATGAGCGCCAGTGTGGGCTTGTCCACCCCCGAAGCCATGCGCGGCTTTGCCGTGCTGTCGGGCCGCATCCTGCCGGAACTGGAGCCGCACATTGCCAACCGCGAGCGGCTCAGGCACCTGCGCGCCTTTATTGGCCACGGTACGCTCGACAGCCGCTTGCCGGTGTTCTGGGCAGAGCGGTCTGACGCGCTATTGAACGGGCTGGGCATCACACCGGTCTCCCGGCGCTACCCGATTGATCACTTTGTCAGCGAGGCCATGCATGCGGACTTTGTGCAGTGGTTGACGCAATAGCGCTGATTCCACCCGCGTAAATCGAGACACGCGGTCGCGTCGGTCGTATGCTATGCCTTCAACGGGAGGCCTGCTGACCACTATGAGTTCCGACCCTTCGACCGTGGCTCCGCCGCAGCCGACGCGCCATACGCGCAACGGTGGCCTGCGCCATTGGATACCCGGCATCTCCATCATCAGCCACTACAACACGGCTACCTTTACCAAAGACCTGAGCGCCGGGTTGGTACTCACGGCGCTGCTGGCCCCGGTCGGCATGGGTTACGCCGAGGCGACGGGTTTGTCCCCGATCTATGGCCTGTATGCCACGGTAATTCCCCTTTTGCTCTATGCCGTTTTCGGGCCCAGCCGCATTCTGGTGATCGGCCCCGACTCCGCCTTGACTGCGTTGATCGCCGCCAGCGTGCTGCCCATGGCGCACGGCGATCCGGCGCGGGCCGCTGGTCTGGCGGCGGTACTGGCTTTGCTGGGCGGTGCCATTTGTATGGTGGCCGGGCTTGCGCGCATGGGCTTTGTGACCGACCTGCTGTCCAAGCCGATTCGCTACGGCTACCTGAATGGCATTGCCCTGACCCTGCTGGTGGGGCAATTGCCCAAGGTGCTGGGCTTTCATGTGCACGGCAGCAGCCTCCTGGAGTCCGCCGCCGACATTGGGCGCGGCGTACAGGCCGGGCAGGTTAACGGCACGACCTTGGCCATTGGGGGAGGCTGTTTGCTGGTGATTTTTGCCTGCAAGGCCTGGTTCCCGCGTGTGCCCGGCGTGCTGGTCGCGGTGGTGGGTGCCACGCTGGCCGTATCACTGCTCGACGCAACGCAAACCGCGCATCTGGCCGTGGTGGGTTCCTTGCCACAGGGCCTGCCGCAATTTACCCTGCCCGCCCTCACGGCCGATGAATTGCAAACCTTGTTGCCGGCAGCGCTGGCGATTGCTTTGGTGTCCATTGCTGACATGAGCGTGCTTTCGCGCATTTACGCGGCGCGCGGCAAGTACTACGTGAATGAAAACCAGGAAATCATGGCACTCGGCATTGCCAACATGGCCACCGGGTTGTTTCAAGGCTTTTCCGTCAGCAGCAGCGCCTCGCGCACGCCGGTTGCCGAAGCCGCCGGCGCGCAAACCCAGATGACCGGCGTGGTCGGTGCCGTGTGCATTGCCCTGCTGCTGATTTTTGCGCCCAACCTGATGCAGCACCTGCCCACGGCCGCGCTCGGCGCCGTGGTGATTTCGGCGGCCTGGACGATTCTGGAGGTCGAGGGCGTGCGCCGCCTGTACCACCTGCGCCGGGAAGAGTTTGTGCTCTCCAACGTGTGCTTTCTGGGTGTGGCGCTGCTGGGCGTGATACAGGGCATCTTTATTGCGGTGGCCATATCCCTGCTGGTATTTATATGGCGCGCCTGGCGGCCGTATAGCGCCGTGCTGGGCCGGGTGGACGGCATCAAGGGCTACCACGACATCAGCCGGCATCCGGAGGCGCGGCGCATTCCGGGGCTGGTGCTGTTCCGCTGGGATGCGCCTTTGTTTTTTGCCAATGCGGAAATGTTCCGTGAAAGCGTTTTGCGTGCCGTATCCAGCGCGCCCACACCTACGGCGTGGCTGGTGGCTGCGGCCGAGCCGGTCACCGATGTGGATTCCACCGCCGCCGACATGCTGCAGGATTTGATTGAGGAGTTGCGCGCCACCGGCATCACTTTGTGTTTTGCCCAGGTCAAAGGCCCGGTCAAAGACCGCCTGAAGCACTACGGGCTACTGGAACAGATTGGCCCGGAACACTTCTTCCCGACGCTGGGAAAGGCCGTGGACCGCTACCTGAAGGTTCACACGGTGGAATGGCTCGACTGGGACGATACCCAGCGCTTCAGCCAGCAGGAGAGCTGAAACCGGCCGTGGGCCGATTCAGCAGCGACGTGCCATGGCTCCCAAAGTGAGGGTTTCCCAGGCGCGCAGGGTCCGCTCAAAACGTGCCGAAGCCAGCAGGGATCGCTCCACCAGACCGGCCCGCACCGACTTGGCGTACTGCTCGCGTGCCATGTCAAACGGCAGGGCCAGCACATCGCTGTTCAGGCGTGCCAGCGTTCCCAAGGTTCTGGGGACGCTGTCGGTACATTCAAAGCGGGCTGCCATTAGTGCAAAGCCCCGCCAAGGCCTTCGGTATTCGGCTGGCTGGGTGCCACGCGGTGGTCGATTTCCCACATGCGGCGCTCCACGTCGCAGGCGTCGATGGATGCATTCAGGTACGCCTCATCCAGTTCCTGTTGGGTCGGGATGTGGGGAACAAGAGTCTTGATGAACTCAATAATGGGGGACATGGTCAGTCCTTTAATAAATTAGGGTGAGGAAAGTATAGGGGTAAACCCTAGGTATCGCAACTGATCCAGGTCAAATCACCCAAAACCCGTAAGGAGAAGCGCAATGCAGGATGCCGTTTACGTCGTCGGTGTCGGAATGATCCCGTTTACCAAACCGGGCTCCAGCGAGCCCTATCCGGCCATGGCTGCCCGCGCCACGCGCCTGGCCTTGCAGGACGCGGGCCTGGAATACCGGCACATTGCGCAAGCCTATGTGGGCTATGTCTATGGCGACTCCACCAGCGGCCAGCACGCACTCTACCCGGTAGGCATGACCGGAATTCCTATCTTTAATGTCAACAACAACTGCTCCTCGGGCTCCACCGCACTGTTTCTGGCGCGCCAGGCCGTAGAAAGCGGCGCGGTGCAATGCGCCCTCGCGCTCGGTTTTGAGCAGATGAGCCCCGGCGCGCTGGGCAGCGTTTTTCAGGACCGGCCCAGCCCCTTCGCCCCGTTTGACGCCGCCGCGCAGGAACTGGTGGGCGCAGCCGATGTGCCGCTGGCCTTGCGCTACTTTGGCGGTGCCGGGCTGGCGCATATGCAGCAATACGGCACGCCGCTGTCCACCTTTGCCAAGATCCGCGCCAAGGCCAGCCGGCATGCCGAGCACAACCCGATGGCGCTGTTCCGCAAGGTGGTCTCAACCGAGGAGGTGCTGGCCTCGCCCGCGCTGTGGCCCGGTGTAATGACGCGCCTGATGGCCTGCCCGCCGACCTGCGGGGCCGCCGCCGCCGTGGTCTGCAGCGCCGCGTTTGCACAAAAACATGGCCTGGACCGCAGCGTGCGCATCCGGGCTCAGGCCATGACCACCGACACCCCGGTGACCTTTGAGGCCCGGGATATGCGCGAAGTGGTGGGCGCCAGCATGGCCCGCGCGGCTGCCGATCAGGTCTACGCCCACGCCGGCGTGGGCCCACACGATCTGGATGTGGTGGAACTGCACGACTGCTTTGCCCAGAACGAACTGATTAGCTACGAGGCCCTGGGCCTGTGCCCGCCCGGTGAAGCGGCCCGGTTTGTGGACGATGGCCACAACACCTATGGCGGCCGCGTGGTGACCAACCCGTCCGGCGGTTTGCTCAGCAAGGGCCACCCGCTGGGCGCCACCGGCCTGGCCCAATGCACCGAATTGGTCCAGCAGTTGCGCGGCACGTCCGGCTTGCGCCAGGTCCCCGGCGCGCGTCTGGCGCTGCAACACAACCTCGGCCTGGGCGGCGCCTGCGTGGTCACGCTGTACGAAAGGTCCTGACCCTTTTCACGGGGCACGTGCCTTCGAAGTGCGAGATTTTTCACAGAAGTCATGGAAAATTGATTTGAATTGACAAAAATCGTTGTAATTTGCCAATAAATGATTACATTTGGGGTATTGCATTGGCACCCCAAATACATCCATGGCCAGCTCAACCATTCAGAAGTCGTTTTGCACGACCACCGAAGCAGCGCGATTGCTGGGTGTTTCTGTGGCTACGGCGCAGCTCTGGACCGAAACCGGCATGCTGGAGGCTTGGAAAACCGAGGGCGGCCACCGGCGCATTCAGCGCGCCTCGGTAGACCGCTTGCTGTACCGCAACGCTGCGGCCGCATCCGATGCCTCGCAGGCGACAACCGAAGCCGAACCCGCGCCGCGCCAGCCGCTGCAGGTTGTGGCGGTCGATGACGACGTCAACCTGTTGCGCCTGTATTCCGTGCGGCTGCAGGCCTGGTCCACCCCCGTGAAATTGCAGACGTTTGACAACGCCTACTCGGCCTTGCTGGCCGTGGGCCGTCAGGCGCCCGACCTGATGCTGCTGGACCTGCACATGCCTGAGCTGGACGGTTTTTCCATGCTCAAAATACTCCGCCAAGCGCGGGAAATGCAGGACACCCGCATCGCGGTGGTCTCGGGCCTGGACGCCCAGGACATTGCAGCGCGCGGCGGCCTGCCGACGGGCGTCGACGTTCTCCCCAAGCCGGTTCCGTTTGACCGGCTCGAGGCCATAGGCCGGGACATCCTGTCGCATTCCCGGCGCCCCCAACCCCATTCCACCATTTCCGTTACGAAAGCCTTGCCATGATGAACTACATCCTCATAGTTGATGACCATGCCGACATTCGTCGCTTGCTCAGCATCACGCTGGGAAAACAATATGAAATCATCGAGGCCGACAACGGAACGGCCGCGCTGTATGCGATCCGCAAATACCGCCCCGTGGTGGTTTTGCTGGACGTCATGATGCCGGGCGAAATTGATGGGCTGCAAGTACTGGACGCGATCAAGTCCAACCCGATGACGCGCGACATCCTGGTGGCCATGGTGACCGCACGCGGCCAACAGGCCGACCGCGACGAAGCCAACCGTCGTGGGGCCGATGCCTATTTCATCAAGCCCTTCAGTCCGCTGCAGGTCGTGAACTGGATCCGAGAGCACCTGTGATGTCGGAACCCACCGCATCCCCGCAGCCCTCAGAAAACGACAGCCTGCGGTCTCAACTGTTCCGCTATGCCCAGGATCTGGATGAGCTGATGCAGCAGCACAGCCGGCTGCAGCAACAGCACGGCATGATCCTGCAGTCGCTCGGACGCGAGGTACAGGGCGACGACCTGCTGACCGCGATCCTGGCCGCCTCAGCCCCCCTGTGCCTGATTACCGATCTGCAGGGTCGCATTCTGCGCACCGGAGAAAACGGCAACAAACGCCAGCCCCTGCTGGGCCAAGGCGTTCCCGGGCTGACCTTGCAACAACTGTTACCCGTTGAACGACATGCCGCACTGCAGGCCGCGCTCGCCCGCTTTGCCGCGCAGGGCGTGCTGGCCAGCGCGCTCCAGTGCAGCCTGCCATTTCAGGCGCGGCTGACGCCCAACGGATTGACCTACGACGCATTGGCCGTGCCCAAGCAGGTGGGTGGACGGATTGAAGTGCACTGGTTTTTGCAAGAGGGCCAATCCACCGACGACAGCCCCATGCAGTTCTTGATGGATCTGGTGCACAGCGCCACCTCCGAAAATGGCGTATTCCTGTCCAACCCTTTTGGCACCATTGCAGCGGTGAATCAGGCGTTTTGCCAGATCAGCGGCTACGAGGATTGGGAGCTGGTGGGCAACAACCCGCGCATCCTGTCTTCCGGGCGCCACGAAAACAGCTTCTACCAGGACTTCTGGCTGGAATTGCTGGACAAGGGAAGCTGGAGCGGCACTGTCTTCAACCGCCGCAAGGGTGGCCAGATTTTTCTGGAGTGGCAGACCATCAAGATGGTCGAAAACGAAGACGGCCAGGTGGTGGGCTACCTCGCATCGGCTGTCGATTTGAGCTACACCGACCCGGCCACGCGGCGTCTGCAAACGCTGGCTTACACCGACCCGCTCACAGGCCTGCCCAACCGGCGCAAACTGGTGGACTACCTGAGTCAGACACTGGGGTCAGGCCATGCGCAACGGCACCCGCTGGCGCTGCTGTTCATCGACCTCAACCGCTTCAAACCCATCAATGACGAACTCGGGCACGAGGTGGGAGACCTGGTGCTCAAGGAAGTCGCACGGCGCATGGGGAAAGTCCTGCTGCCGGTAGACCTGCTGGCCCGTGTGGGCGGGGACGAATTTGTGGTCGTGCTAAGCGGGCCGCGTCGGGCTGATCAGGCCGAGCAGGTAGCCAATCTGTTGCAGCACGCGCTGGTGCCTTCCATGCCGATCGGCATTCACCAACTCAAGCTGGGCGCCAGCATAGGCTGTGCGCGCTACCCGCAAGATGCCGAAGACATGGAGACGCTGCTCAAGCATGCCGACTCCGCCATGTACGCCGCCAAGCGTTTCGCCCTTCCGTTTTGCTTCTTCGATGCGGGCATGGACAGCAAGACCCTGCCCAACCTGGAGTTTGATTTGTGGCAGGCGCTGGAACGGGGCGAGATCACCCTGCTCTACCAACCCCAGGTTCGCAATGACGGACAGGCGCTGCGCGGCTGCGAAGCGCTGATGCGCTGGAAGCACCCGGTGGTGGGTGACGTGGAGCCTTCCGTCTTTATTGCACTGGCCGAGCGCAGCGGCGCCATCGTTCCGCTAGGCAACTGGGCTCTGGAACACGCCTGCCAGCAACTGCGCGCCTGGCGCAATGCGGGCCTGCTGGACCTGACGCTGTCACTTAACGTGTCAGTGCGCCAGTTGCGTGACCCCGAGTTCATCCGGCTGGTGGAAGCCAGCCTGGCAGAGAACCACCTGCCCCCCGCATCGCTGGAACTCGAACTCAATGAAGGTCAGGCCGGCATGATCATTCAAAATGACACGCGCCCCATTCAGGCCCTGCGGCAACTTGGCGTGCGCATTGCCATTGACGACTTCGGCAGTTCGTTCAACAGCCTCGCGCGGCTGAACACACTGTCGATCAGCAGCCTGAAAATCAATGCGGAATGCGTGCAGGAACTGGTCCACAGTGCCGACGCCCGCGCCATCAGCAACTGCATGATTGCCATCGGGCAGGCCCTGGGCATCGAAGTCATCGCGCAAGGCGTTGAAAACGCCGAACAGGCCAAAGTGCTACAGGCACAAGGCTGCCGCGTCATTCAGGGCTTTTATTCCGGTCGCCCGGTCACTGCCGAGACCCTACCCGCACTGGCACAGGTCAGTAGTACCGCATGAGCCATCGCATCATTGCCCGCTTCGAAGGCCTGAAGATCAGCACCAAGCTGTCTCTGGCCATGGGGGGCATGCTGCTGCTGGCGCTGCTGGTGGGCTTGCAGTCGATCTACAGCAACCGGCTGCAGGCCGACGAAGTGCAGCGCATGTACAACATGGAGCTGCAAGGTATTTCCGCCATCAAGGAAGCCAATATCCAGTTCATGGCGGTCGGCCGTTATCTGCGGCAACTGGCGCTGGCGCCGGATGCAAGCAGCCGTTTTACGGCGCAGCAGCAATTGCGGGATTCGCGTGCACAGCTTCAGGCTGCCATGGAAGACAGCGAACGGCACTACTTCCGGTCCGAGGGCCTGGCGCTGCTTCAACAAACCCGGGCGCTGTTGAAGCGCTACCTGGCCAATGTGGATCAGATGCAAGCCTTGATTGAACGAGAGCCTGAATTCCACGCCACCAAAGCCACTGCGTTTCTGGTCAGTCCGGACAATGTGGCGGTGTTCGAGGCCACCGACCGGCTGATGGAAGCGCTGGTGGCGCACAAGGAAGCCGCCGCGCACCAGGCCGCACTCGACTCGGCCGAATTCTCAATGACGGTGCAACGCTGGACCATTGCCTTCTGGCTGATCGGTGCGGCCTGCGGCATTGGCTTTGGTTTGATGATTGGCTCTTCGGTGCGCGGCCCCACCGACCGGCTGCGTCGCAGCGTCGAAGAACTGGCGCAGGGCAACCTGAAACAGGACATACCGCACCAGACGTTTACCAATGAAATCGGCAGCATGGCGCGGTCCCTGCATGTGTTGCAGACCGTCGCACAGGACGCCGAATTGCTGCGCTGGGTGAAATCCAATGTATCGGAAATGGGCCGTTCGCTCCAGGCGCAGGAGAACATCGAAACTTTCGCCCGCACCCTGATGGCCCGCCTGACACCCCTGGTGGGCGCGCAGGTCGGCCTGCTCTATGTGGCCGACGAGGCGGGGCAGCAATTCCGTTGTGCCGGCTCTTGGGGCGCTTGCCTGCCAGACGCTGGCGCCACCCATTTTTCACTGGGCGAGGGCCTGCTGGGCCAATGCGCACAGGATGGCCTGCCATTGGACTTGCGCGGTCTCGACGCCCAGCACCTGCGGGTGCAGTCGGGCCTCATCGATAGCGCCGCCTGCCAGGTGCGCATGGTTCCCGTGCCGGGCACCTCGGGCCACACGTTGGCGGTCATGGAGCTGGCCAGCTTGCATGCCAGCGGGCCGCGCCACGCCGCGCTGATTCAGGAAGTGCTGCCGCTGGTGGCTCTGAACCTCGAAATTCTGGGACGCAACCAAACCACCCACACGCTGCTGGAGCAAACCCAGCAACAGGCGGTGGATCTGGCCTCAGCCCGCGAAAAAGCCGAAGAAGCGACCCGCGCGAAGAGCGAGTTTCTGGCCAACATGAGCCACGAGATTCGCACCCCGATGAATGCCGTCATTGGCCTGTCGCACCTGGCGCTGCGCACCGATCTGACGCCCAAGCAGCGCGACTACCTGCAGAAGATTCACTCCGAAGGCAGCGCGCTGCTGGGCGTGATCAACGACATCCTGGACTTCTCCAAGATCGAGGCCGGCAAGATGGGCCTGGAAGTGGCCCCGTTCTGGCTCGACGACTTGCTTGACAGTGTGTCGCTGCTGCTCAGCCCCAAGGCGCAGGACAAGGGGCTGGAGCTGCTGGTGCGCATTGCACCGGGCGTGCCACTGGGTTTGGTGGGCGATGCCCTGCGTCTGCGCCAGGTGCTCATCAACCTGATGAGCAATGCCATCAAGTTCACTGCAGCGGGACACGTCAAGGTAGATGTGCGCCTGGGTGCCGAAGAAAATGCGCGCATCCGCCTCGAAGTGTCCGTCAACGACACCGGCGTGGGCATCTCGCCGGAACAACTGGCGCGCCTCTTCGCGGCCTTTACGCAGGCCGACACCTCCACCACGCGCCAATATGGCGGCACCGGCCTGGGGCTGGCCATCTCGAAACGCTTTGTGGAGATGATGGACGGAACGATTAGCGCGCAATCGGAGCCGGGCGTGGGCAGCACCTTTAGCTTTAGCGTGCAACTGGCGCAGTCGGAAGAACGGCGACCTGCGGGCGTCTCGTCCACCCTCGCGCAGGGCATGCGGGTACTGGTGGTCGACGACAACGACAATGCGCGCCAGATTCTGGGCGAGCAACTCGACGCACTGGGCATGCGCGTGGACCTGGCTGAGGATGGCCAAGCCGGGCTGATCGCGGTCCAGCAGCAAGACGCAGGCGACCCGTATGACGTGGTGCTGATGGACTGGAAAATGCCCGAACTCAACGGGGTCAGCGCCACCCGCGCCATCATGCAAGAGGTGCCGCTGCTGCACCGTCCTGCAGTGGTGATCGTGACGGCGTTTGGCGCCGACGAAGTCCGCGAGGCCGGCACCCGGGCCGGCGCGCGCGCCTTTATTGACAAGCCGGTTAGCCAGTCGCGCCTGTGGGACATGCTGGCCGAAATCATTCATCCCGACCTCTCCACAGAACGCGCGCCGGTCGGGGTACTGCCCTCGGTGCGCTTCCCTGGCATGCAGGTGCTTCTGGTCGAAGACAACGAGATCAACCAACAGATTGCCTGCGAATTGCTGGAGGCGATGGCGGTGCAGGTAACGGTGGCGCACCATGGGCAGGAGGCGCTCGACCTGCTGCAGGCCCACGCCGATCCGTTGCCCTGGTCGATGGTCTTTATGGACCTGCAAATGCCAGTGCTGGACGGCCACCAGGCCACGCAGGCGTTGCGCCGCCAGCCCCGGTTTGACAAGCTGCCCATCATTGCCATGACCGCGCATGCCATGGAAGACGAGGTGCGCCGCTGCCTGGACGAAGGCATGAACCACCACATTGCCAAGCCGATCGACCCCGCAGCCCTGGTGGAAAGCCTGCAGCGCTTTGGCGGCAAAGTGGCCCTGCCGGCACCGGTGGTTCGCCACGATACGCCGCACCGCGTGGGCGCACCGAACGCGCCGGCCCTGTTGATTGAAGGCATCGACACGGTCACCGGGCTGATTCACTGCCAGAACAACTTCCGGCTGTATTGCTCCCTGTTGGAAAAATTCCATGCGGCGCTGGTGCGCACACCCGACCAGATTCGCACGGCGCTGCAGGCGCAGGACTTCGGCAGCGCCCATCGAGCCGCGCACACGCTCAAAGGCGTCTGCTTGAATCTGGGGGCGCATGCCTGCGCCACCCTGTGCGCCGATGCGGAAAGAGCCCTAAAGCACCACACCCCCTGGGCCGAATTTGAACCGCAACTGAATGCACTGGAAAGCGTAACCCGCACCCTGGCGCAGCACATTCACACCGCGCTGGAACCCCACGCACAGCCCCAGACGATCGCCCCGCAGAAAGAACTGTCTGCGCAGGAACTGCAATCGGTGTGCATCCAGTTGCAGGCGCTGCTCTTAGCCAGCGACTCCCACGCCGAACTGCTGTGCGCCGAGCATGCCGGTGCGTTGCGTGCCGCCTTGGGCGATGGTTTTGGCGCCATGCAGCGCCAGATCGCACTGTTTGAATACGAAGAGGCCCTGATCAGCCTGCGCGCGCTGACCAGCCGAATGACCCTGTAACCGGGCTCAAACACCATGGACATTTTTCCTCCAGTCAAAAGCACCATCCTGGTGGTGGACGACGAAGTGACCAATCTGTCGCTGGTGGCCGGCCTGCTGCGTGACCAGTACCAGGTGAAGGTGGCCAAGGACGGCGAACGCGCGATCGATCTGGCCCAGCGCGAACGGCCCGATCTGATTTTGCTGGACATCATGATGCCGGGGATTGACGGCTATGAAGTCTGCGCCATGCTCAAGACCGACCCGCAAACACAGCACATTCCGGTGATTTTCTTGACCAGCCAGACCGATGCGCAGAACGAAGAGCTCGGCCTGCAACTGGGCGCGGTGGACTACATCACCCGCCCGATCCGCCCCGGTATTCTGCTGTCGCGGGTGCGTGCCCATTTGTCCGACGCGGCCTCCAGCCGCGCCGTGCGCGTCAGCAACGAGTACCTGGAATATGAGGTGGCCAAACGCTCGCGCCAGCTCACCGCCATGCAGGACGTGACCATTCTGGCCATGGCGTCGCTGGCCGAAACGCGTGACACCGACACCGGCAACCATCTGCGCCGGACCCAGAACTATGTGCGGCTGCTGGCCCAGTACATGCAATCGCGCGATGGCTACGCCGACTTCCTGAGCGACGCCATGATTGACGTGCTGTACCGGTGCGCCCCGCTGCATGACATTGGCAAGGTCGGCATTCCCGACCGCATCCTGCTCAAACCCGGCCGCTATACCGCAGACGAGTACGACCTGATGAAGCGGCACCCCACTCTGGGGCGGGATGCTCTGCAAAATGCGCAGCGACTGGCCGGCAGCGCCGCCGAACAAGCCGGCGGCACCGCCGACTTCTTTGGAATTGCCAAGGAAATCACCTTCTGCCACCACGAAAAATGGGATGGCAGCGGCTACCCGCAAGGCCTGCGCGGCAACCAGATTCCGATTTCAGCCCGGCTCATGGCCATTGCCGATGTGTATGACGCGCTCACCAGCGCCCGCGTGTACAAACCCGCCATGTCCCAGGCCAAGGCGCTGGAAATCATGGTCGATGGCCGCGGTACTTTTTTCGCCCCCGAACTGATTGACGCCCTGCTGGCGCTCAAGTCCGAGTTCCACCATATTTCCCTGCACTTCGCAGACTCTGAAGAGGATCTGGCTGAAAAGGCGGAATTCGCCATGAGCGCCATCGGCACACCCTCGACATGATCCCGACAGAAAGCCAACCCGACAGCGCGCCCTTGCCCAAAGCAGACCTTGGGTCACTGGCGTTCACTGCCCTGATTTATTGCACCTTGGGCGCCATTGGCATTAGCTTTGCCAGTGCGCCGGG
>CAKZJN010000335.1 GCA_936943465.1 uncultured Rhodoferax sp. | reverse complement strand
TGGTGGCGGGTCAGGACGGCCCGCTGCGTCAAGTTGCCTGGTGCACGGGCGGCGCCCAAAGCTACTTTGAGGAAGCTATTGCAGCGGGGGCGGATGTCTTTGTTACCGGCGAAATTTCAGAGCCCCAGGCGCACCTGGCGCGCGAATGCGGGGTGAGCTTCATTGCCTGCGGTCATCACGCCAGCGAGCGCTTCGGTGCGCCAGCCTTGGGTGCCCATGTGGCGGCCACCTGCGGTCTGGAGCACGAGTTCATCGCCATCGACAACCCCGCATGATCCAACAAGCCATGCAAAAACCCATTGCCATCACCTTGGGAGACGCGGCTGGCATTGGGCCCGAGATCATCGCCAAGGCCTTTCAGCAAGAACCCGAGCTTTTGCGCCATTGTTTTGTATGGGGTGATGTGGGGGCCATGCGACGCGCGAATCGCCTGGTGCAACCCGATGGCCCGTCCATGCCGGTGGCGCAAATTCAGTTACCTACGGCGTTTTCACTGGTTCCTCCGCATTGCATCGCGGTTTTGCAGGCTGGGGCTGCCTTGCCCGAGTTGCCATGGGGGCAAATTAGCGCACAAGCCGGGGCATTCGCTGGTCAATGTGTTGTGCAGGCTGCCGATGCCGCCCTGCGGGGTGAGGTGGCTGCCATCGTTACCGCCCCTTTGCACAAAGAGGCCTTGCACGCGGCAGGTGCACCCTTTGACCAATTTCCCGGCCATACCGAAATGCTGCAGGCCGCCGCCGCCCGGCATGCGGGCAAAGCGGTCAATGACGTTCCCGTGCGCATGATGTTGGCCAACGATGAGCTGCGCACCGTCCTGGTGTCGATTCACGTCTCTCTGCGCCAGGCACTTGCTGCCGTTACCTTTGACAACGTTCTGGAGACGCTGCGCATTACCCACGAATCATTGAGTCGTGTGCTGGGGCGGGCTCCGCAAATAGCCGTTGCAGGGCTGAACCCGCATGCGGGGGAGGGCGGGCTATTTGGTACCGAGGAACTGGAAGTAATCGCTCCAGCCATGCGTGCTGCACGCGAGTGTGGCTGCCAAGTGAGCGGTCCCTGGGCACCCGATACGGTGTTTATGCGTGCCCGCAACGTTCCGGGCAAGACGGCGGAATTTGATGTGGTGGTGGCGATGTACCACGACCAAGGCCTGATTCCTGTGAAATACCTGGGGGTCGAAAAAGGGGTCAATGTGACGTTGGGGTTGCCGCTGGTGCGTACCAGTCCGGACCACGGAACTGCCTTCGACATTGCCGGGAAAGGCTGCGCCGACCCGTCCAGCCTGATTGAGGCGATCCGGATGGCGCAGCAGCTGATTACTGCTTCTTGAGTGCGTCGCGAATTTCGCGCAGCAGGATCACATCTTCGGGCGTTACTGGCGCAGCGGCCGGTGCTTCCACAACCGGTTCGGCCTTCTTCAGACGATTGATCTGCTTCACCATCATGAAGACAATGAAGGCCAAAATCGCAAAATTCACGGCAATCGTGATGAAGCTGCCGTAAGCAAACACCGGCACACCGGCCTTCTTGAGCGCGGCCAGGGACATTTCGGTTCCGGCGGGCACACTGCCAAGCGTCACAAACAGGTTTGAAAAGTCGACCTTGCCGATCACCAGGCTCACGATGGGCATGATCAGATCACCAACCACCGAATCCACAATTTTGCCGAAGGCCCCCCCGATGATGACGCCGACCGCCAGGTCGACCGCGTTGCCTTTGACTGCAAATTCTTTGAATTCCTGCATGGTTCCCATTGAAAACACCTCGTTAATTAAGTTGGAGCGCGAGTGTCGCAGAGTCTCGCAATGTGGCGAAGCGCGATGTCCCGCCGGCGGTCAGTTTAGAACAAGGCTGTCAGTTACAATCGGAGTTTGCCCTTAGTTGTGATGTTCATTGAGGATTCTCATGAGTGAAACCCTAGTCGACACCAAATCGATCGACGCCAGTAAGCGGACTTGGATGATTGCATCTGGCTGTGCCGGAGCTGTAGGCGGTATTGCCGCTGCGGTTCCTTTTGTAAGCACTTTCCAACCCTCCGAGCGTGCCAAAGCCGCCGGTGCTGCGGTGGAAGTGGATATTGCCGCCATCAAACCCGGTGAAAAAATCACTGTGGAATGGCGTGGCAAGCCGGTTTGGATCATCCGACGCACGCCGGAACAGCTCGCTGCGCTGTCCAAGGTGACTTCGCAACTGGCAGACCCGGAATCCCAGCGCAAGCGCGGCGAAATGACGCCCGACTACGCATTGAACGAAGGACGCTCCATCAAGCCCGAGTTTTTCGTGGCTGTGGGCATTTGCACCCACCTGGGTTGCTCCCCGTCCGACAAATTCCAGACCGGCGCACAGCCTTCGCTGCCCGATGACTGGCAAGGCGGCTTCCTGTGCCCCTGCCATGGTTCTACCTTCGACATGGCCGGCCGTGTTTACAAGAACAAGCCCGCACCCGACAACCTCGAAGTGCCTCCCCACATGTACCTGTCTGACAGCAAGCTGCTGATCGGCGAAGACAAGAAAGCCTGAGGACAGAGAACATGGCAACATTCAAGGAAATTTCTCCCAACGCCTCGGCGGGCGCCAAGCTCACCAACTGGTTTGAAAACCGCTTCCCGACCGCATTTGATGCCTACCGGGTGCACATGGCGGAGTACTACGCTCCCAAGAACTTCAATTTCTGGTACATCTTTGGTTCGCTGTCGCTGCTGGTGCTGGTGATTCAGATCGTTACAGGTATCTTCCTGGTGATGCACTACAAGCCCGATGCCGCTCTGGCGTTCGGCTCGGTTGAGTACATCATGCGCGACGTGCCCTGGGGCTGGTTGATCCGCTACATGCACTCCACTGGTGCGTCGGCCTTCTTCGTTGTGGTTTATCTGCACATGTTCCGTGGCCTGATGTACGGCAGCTACCGCAAGCCGCGCGAGTTGGTCTGGATCTTTGGCTGTGCCATTTTCCTGTGCCTGATGGCCGAAGCATTCATGGGCTACCTGTTGCCTTGGGGACAAATGTCCTACTGGGGCGCCCAGGTGATCGTGAACCTGTTTGCTGCTGTTCCCTTCGTTGGCCCCGATCTGGCTTTGCTGATCCGTGGCGACTATGTGGTGGGTGATGCAACCCTGAACCGCTTCTTCAGCTTCCACGTGATTGCAGTTCCGCTGGTTCTGCTGGGCCTGGTGGTGGCGCACTTGCTGGCGCTGCACGATGTGGGCTCCAACAATCCTGACGGTATTGAAATCAAGGGCCCGGACGCTCCGCGTGACGCTGCTGGTCACCCACTGGATGGAATTCCCTTCCACCCCTACTACACCGTTCACGACATTTTTGGTGTGAGCGTGTTCCTGATGGTGTTCTCTGCCGTGATTTTCTTCGCGCCGGAGTTCGGTGGCTACTTCCTGGAATACAACAACTTCATTCCGGCTGACCCGCTCAAGACACCGTTGCACATTGCGCCGGTCTGGTACTTCACGCCCTTCTATTCGATGCTGCGTGCGATCACCGGCGAAATGATGTATGTGCTGATTGCCTGTGTGATCGGTGGTGCCCTGTTCGCAATCTTCAAACTCCCGTTGCCCAAGATCGTCAAGCCGGTCGTTGCTGGTGTGGCAGCGGTAGTAGTGGCCATGATGTTGTCCATCGACGCCAAGTTCTGGGGTGTGGTGGTGATGGGTGGTGCTGTGGTGATTCTGTTTGCCTTGCCCTGGCTGGATCACAGCCCCGTCAAGTCGATCCGCTACCGCGCAAGCTGGCACAAATACCTGTATGCCGTGTTTGTGGTCATCTTCGTGATTCTGGCTTGGCTGGGTACGCAACCTCCGTCCCCCGTGGGCGAGCGTGTGTCGCAAGTCGGTACCCTGTTCTACTTCGGCTTCTTCATCTTGATGCCCTGGTGGAGCCGCATCGGCGAACCCAAGCCCGTGCCCTCGCGTGTTACCTTTGTTGCCCACTGAGATGGGGTCAAACACAATGAAAAAAGTACTTGTTTCTTTGCTCCTGGCCCTGGGCGTTAGCCTGGGCGCACAAGCCAATACCGGTGGCATCGCCTGGGATAAGGCACCGGTCAAGACCAATGACATGGCTGCCTTGCAAAACGGCGCCAAGGTGTTTGTGAACTACTGCCTGAACTGTCACTCGGCAGCCTTCATGCGTTACAACCGCCTGAAAGACATCGGCCTGACCGAGCAGCAGATCAAGGACAACATGTTGTTCACGACCGACAAGGTTGGCGAAACCATGAAGTCTGCGTTGGACCCCAGGCAAGCCAAGGAATGGTTCGGCGCCAACCCGCCCGATCTGACGGTGCTGGCGCGTTCGCGTTCTGCACAAGGTCAAGGCACCGGTATGGATTACCTCTATACCTACATGCGGACCTTCTACGTAGACGACACCAAGCCCACCGGCTGGAACAACCTGGCATTCCCCAACATCGGTATGCCCCACGCCTTGTGGCAATTGCAGGGCAAGCGCGTTCCCATCTATGAAACAGTGAAGGAACATGGCCAGGAAGTCCATGTTTTCAAGGGTTGGGAACAAGTAACCCCCGGAACCATGTCCCCTGAGCAGTACGACCAGACCGTGGGTGATCTGGTGAATTACCTGCAATGGATGGCAGAACCCGCAGCCAATACCCGTGTTCGTCTGGGTTTTGCTGTGCTGGCATTCCTGCTGGTGCTGACCTTCTTTACCTGGCGCATGAATGCGGCCTTCTGGAAAGAAGTCAAGTAAGTAACACAGTCGGGTTTTGGCGCTTGAGGCGCCAAAACATGGGAGAGTGGGCGTGCTAAAGGCAGCCCACTCTTTTTTAATTTTTAGGAGTCTCTTGCCATGATGGTTCTGTATTCAGGAACAACCTGCCCCTTTTCCCACCGCTGCCGCTTTGTGCTGTTTGAAAAAGGCATGGATTTTGAGATTCGCGATGTGGACCTGTACAACAAGCCCGAAGACATCAGCGTCATGAACCCCTACGGCCAGGTGCCGATTCTGGTGGAGCGTGACCTGATTCTGTACGAGTCCAACATCATCAATGAATACATTGACGAGCGTTTCCCGCACCCGCAACTGATGCCTGGTGACCCGGTGGACCGCGCCCGTGTGCGCTTGTTCCTGTTGAACTT
>CAKZJN010000334.1 GCA_936943465.1 uncultured Rhodoferax sp. | reverse complement strand
TTTGTGGTCCTGTGGTCCACCGGCTTTATCGGCGCGCGGCTCGGGTTGCCGCACATCCAGCCCCTGACCTTTCTGTCGATCCGTTACGTGGCGGTGCTGGCCTGCATGCTGGCGATTGCGCTGATCAGCCGCGCACCCTGGCCGCAGACGGCACGGCATTGGCTGCATATTGGCGTGGCCGGTCTGCTGGTGCATGCGCTGTACCTGGGCGGTGTGTTTGTAGCCATATCGCTGGGCTTGCCGGCCGGTGTGGCGAGCCTGATTGTGGGCGTGCAGCCGTTGCTGACCGCCATTGGTGCCGGCTACTTTCTGGGTGCCAAGGTGTCGCCACGCCAGTGGGGCGGATTGCTGCTCGGTCTGGTCGGTGTGGCCATGGTGGTGTCGGGCAAGCTGGGGCGGGAGTTTGGCACGCTGGCGTTGCTGCCGGCCGTGCTGGCGCTAATCGCCATCACCGCCGGCACGCTGTACCAAAAAAAGTTTTGTCCCGCGTTTGACTGGCGTACCGGTGCCGTCGCCCAGTTCTTGCCCACCACCGTGCTCACCGGCGCGTTGGCGCTGGCCACCGAACACGCGCCGATTGACTGGACCGGGGAGTTGTTTTTTGCTTTGGGCTGGTTGGTGCTGGTGCTGTCGATTGGCGCGGTGAGCCTGCTCAACTGGCTGATCCGCCACAGCAATGCGGTCAATGTGGCCAGCCTTTTTTATCTGGTCCCACCCAGCACGGCGCTATTTGCCTGGGCCCTGTTTGGTGAAACACTGTCGGGCGTAGCGCTGGTCGGTATGGCGCTCACGGTGTGGGGCGTGTACCTGGCAAGGCAGTAGGTATTTGTTGGCACAGGCCGTGGGAGATGGGGTCGCGCAGTGGACACCCAATTTTGCGGAAAAAGCTGATCTAGCGCATAGTCACGCTCCGCACAGTCACCTATGATTTAAGTCAATCTACCGAAAACTCAAGGAGTTATTGCATGACCATTCTTGTCGCCTATGTTCCACGTCCCGAAGGGCATGCCGCTCTGGACAAGGGCATTGAACTGGCCAAAGAACGCAAGGAATTTTTGCTCGTGGTGAATGCCACGCCCGGTGGCGGTAGTGAAGACCCGTCGCGCGCCGATGCGCAGGATGTGGAGCGTGTGGAGCAACTGCTCTCGGTATCGGCGGTGGAGTTCGAATTCAAGCAATTCGTGCGCGGCAAGAATGCCGTGGAAGAACTCGACGACCTGGTGGCCGCCAACCAGGTTTCCTTTCTGGTCATCGGCCTGCGCAAACGCAGCGCCGTGGGCAAACTGATTATGGGCAGCATGGCGCAGGAAATTCTGATGACCATCCCGTGCCCCATTTTGGCCGTCAAGGCCGATTAACTCGGCGTCGCCGGTTAGCCCCACTGCATGCAGCGCATGCTGATGGTGCCGTTCTGAAACCCGGCAAACGGGTATTGCAGCTTTTCGCCGGCACCCGCCGCACCCAGCGCGTACAACATCGGCCAGTAGTGGTCGGGTGTTGGCGTTGCAGTGGCATGGGAGGGATCCAGGCTGCGGTAATCGGCTAAGGCCTCGACGGCACCCGCGTTGAGTGCTTTGGTTACCGCGCTGTCAAACGCCTGCGCCCAGGGCTGGCTGGCCTGCAGCAGCAGCGCATCGGATCGTTCGGTGGCGCGCAGGTTGTGCACGACGTTACCGCTCCCGGCAATCAGTACCCCCTTGTCCCGCAAAGCGGCCAACGCACGCCCGACAGCCAGGTGGTATTTGCCGCCCTGTGCGTAATCAATCGACACCTGAAACACCGGCACATCGGCCAAAGGGAACAAATGGTGCAACACCGTCCAGGCGCCGTGGTCCAGCCCCCAGGCCTCGCTGGGTTGCGCGTTGACCGACTTCAAGGCGGCCAGCGCCTGCGCTGCAACGGCCGGTGAACCCGGCGCTGGGTATTGCATCTGGTTGAGCTCGCGCGGGAAACCGCCAAAGTCATGGATGGTTTCGGGCTGACTGACCACCGCCACCTCGGTGCTGCCGCGCGTCAACCAGTGGGCCGACACCATCAAAATCGCACGCGGTTTGCCAATTTCGCGCCCCCATTGCTGCAAGCGGCGTGTGAAAGCGTTGTCTTGTAGCGCATTCATCGGACTGCCGTGGCCGACGAAGATGCTGGGCATGCGCCGCACCGGCGCCTCGGCGGCACCGAGGGCCTGGCCTAGCGTGCCGAGCAGTCCGCTCAAGCTAACACTGCCGCCTACATAACGCAGTAGGCTTCTACGGGAAGGGGTGAAGGAGGACTTGGGCATTCGCTGCAGGAAGGAAGTTAGGACGGCGGTCGCGGTTTGGCAAAAATAACCAGTGCCACGCCCCCCAGAATGACAACGGAGGTGAGCACCAGGCGCCAGGTTAACGGTTCACCCAACAACAGCGTGGCCGCAAGCGCCGCCAGCACGGGCACGGTGAGTTGCACCGATGCGGCGGTTGCCGGAGTCAGGCCCCGGATGGCGGTGTACCAAACCGAATACCCCACGCCGGACGCCAGTGCGCCCGAGGCCAACGCATACGCTAGCCCCGACGCTTGCACCTGCACACCACCGGCATCGAGCCCCAGCGTCAGCAGATTGGCAACCAGTGCCAGCACGGCAGCCCGCCAAAAGTTGCCAGCGGTCACCGATGTGGGATCGCCCTTACCCCGGCCACGCAGCGAATACACGCCCCACCCCATGCCAGCGGCCACCATCAGCAGCGAACCGCTCAGCGAGGGCGACTCCAGGCCCGGCAGCAACATTTCCAGCAGCCCCATGCAGGCGGCGGTTAGCCCCAGCCATTGCCACGCCAC
>CAKZJN010000333.1 GCA_936943465.1 uncultured Rhodoferax sp. | reverse complement strand
AGCTTTCTGGACATCTACCACGCGGGTACGCTGGTGCTCAAAACGGAGCAGGACTTTTACGACATGGCCTGCGCCTATCTGGCGCGCGCCCAGGCCGACAACGTGACCCACACCGAGCTGTTCTTTGACACGCAGACCCACACCGGCCACGGTCTGAGTGCCGAAACGGTGGTCAACGGACTGCACCGCGCCTGCATGGATGCACCGGCCCAATTCGGCATGACGGCCTCGCTCATTCTGTGCTTCCTGCGGCACCTGAGCGAGGAAGAGGCCTTCGAATGCCTGGAGCAGGTGCAACCCCTGCGCGAAAAAATTGTGGGCATCGGCCTGGCCAGCAGCGAGGTCGGGCATCCGCCTGAAAAGTTTGCCCGTGCCTTTGCCCGCGCCCGCCAGTTGGGTTACCGCCTGGTGGCCCACGCGGGCGAGGAGGGGCCGCCGGCCTACATCTGGAGCGCGCTGGATGTGCTCAAGGTGGAGCGCATTGACCATGGCGTGCAGGCCATGCAAGACCCCGCGCTGATGCAGCGCCTGGCAAAGGATCGCATTCCACTGACGGTGTGCCCGCTGTCCAACCTCAAGCTGCGCGTCTACCCGTCGCTTACGCAGCACGCGCTGGGCCGCATGCTGGAAGCCGGCATGGTGGCCACCGTCAACAGCGACGATCCGGCGTACTTTGGCGGCTACATCAACGAGAACTTCACCCAGACCTTTGCGGCGTTGGGACTGGGTGCACAGCAGGCTTACCAGTTGGCGCTGAACAGTTTTAACGCCAGCTTTATCGATGCCAGCGAGCGTGCGCGGCATATTGAAAGACTGGACGCGGTGTTTGACAGCTTCTAAGCGCAAGGCCCCGGCCCGCAGTCCGATCCGTTTGCAGGACTTGCAGGGTCTGGCCCGGCTGGGGTTCGATGCCACCATTGCCGTGACGAATCTGGTGGAAAACCTGCACCAGACGATTGCCTCAGGCACCGGCATCCTGGGGCAGGGTCGCAGCGAGCCGACCCGGGGCATTACCGGGCTGGTGTACCGCATGGTGCGCGGCACGACGCGGGTGGCAGGGCTGGGCGTGGACCACCTCACCGGCTTGCTCAACCAGGGTCAAACTGGCGACGCCGACAGCTCGCCCGAGCGGGAGGCGGTGATTGCTGCCATGTGCGGCGTCTGGGGTGACCACCTGGCCGAGACGCGCAACCCGCTGGCCATTCCGATGTCGTTTCGTATGCAGGGCCAGGCCTTGCCCCTGACACGCGCCGCGCTGGCAGAGCGCGTGGCGCAGCCCCAATCGCGTTTGCTGGTGCTGGTGCATGGCTTGTGCATGAACGATTTGCAATGGCAGCGTGGTGGCCACGACCATGGAGCCGTACTGTCGCAAGCCTTGGGCATGACGCCGGTTTATCTGCACTACAACACCGGCCTGCATGTTTCGCAGAACGGGGAGGCGTTTGCCCACGCCTTGCAAAACCTGGTGGCGCAATGGCCGGTGCCGGTGGAGCAAATCGTCCTCCTTGGGCACAGCATGGGCGGTCTGGTGGCGCGTAGCGCCTGCCATTGCGCCGAAGCTGAAGGCCTGTCCTGGTTGCAATCCTTGTCGGCGCTGGTATGCCTTGGCACGCCGCACCATGGCGCGCCGCTGGAGCGGGGCGGTCAACTGATCGACAGCCTGTTGGGCAAGAGCCCGTATCTGGCACCATTTGCGCGCCTGGGCAAGGCGCGCAGCGCCGGCATTTCCGATCTGCGTTTTGGCAATGTGCAGACAGGCGATTGGGCGGAACACCTCAAGCACGGACAGACCGTGGACACGCGGCTGCCCACGCCGTTGCCCAAGCACGTACCTACCTTTTTGGTGGCAGCCGTGCAGGCGCAAACCCCGGCACCGGTGCGCAACGCCTGGGTCGGCGATGGACTGGTGCCACAGGCCAGCGCCTGGGGTGAACATGTGCGCCCGGAGATGACTTTGGCCGTGCCAAGCCAACACAAGCAACTGGTGAAGGGTGCCAACCACTGGGATTTGCTCAACCACGCGGAAGTCACCCGGCAACTGCTGGCGTGGTTGCCGGAGGCGTTGACGCCAGCCGCTAAAGCACCCACCCCGCTCGGATAAAATAGCGCCAAGGCCCGCTGCTCCGGCGGGCCTTGCCTTTTGTGTTCCGGAGCCATGTAGAGGACTACCATGTACAAAAACCTCGCAGCCACGCTGGTGGCCGCTTGTTGCATTTCGCTTGGCGCCACCGGCGCTTTTTCCCAAACCACTCCCGCACCTGCTGCGACACCCCCGGCCCCCTTGAAGGTCGGCTTTGTCTATGTCGCGCCATTGACCGTAGCCGGTTGGGTGCGCCAGCACGAAGAAGGCCGCAAGGCGGTGGAAGCCGCCTTGGGCAAACAGGTGCAAACCACCTATGTCGAAGACGTGGCCGAGGGGCCGGATGCCGAGCGCGTGATTCGTGACCTGGCGCGCCAGGGCAACACGCTCATCTTTACCCCGAGCTTTGGCTACATGGAGCCCACGCTCAAGGTGGCGCAGGAGTTTCCCAACGTCAAGTTTGAGTCGATTACCGGCTACAAAACGGCAGCCAATGTGTCGGCCGCCAACGCGCGCTATTACGAGGGTCGCTACCTGGCCGGCATTGCCGCCGGTCGCATGACCCGCACCAACCTGGCCGGCTACGTGGCGGGCTTTCCCATCCCCGAGGTGCTGCAGGG
>CAKZJN010000332.1 GCA_936943465.1 uncultured Rhodoferax sp. | reverse complement strand
GCGGTGACGCGGGTTTCGAGTTCGATGGCGTGGTTGTCCAGCAAGGGCTTGGCCCAGGCGCGCACCAGGCCATTCATGCCGGGTTTGGCAACCCAATGTGGTTCGCGTGCGGGCAGTCCGGCTTCGGCCACGCGGCCGTGGGCGTCGAGCACCTGTACGGTGTTGGCACTCCAGGGGCGGCAGACGCCGGGAGAGGTTTTCAGCGCCTCGACAAAGCGCGGGTCACGTACGGTGAAGTACTGCGCACCGTGGTCAAAATTGCCGAACGGGCTGCGGCGGGTGGACATGCGCCCGCCCACGCCACGGCTCTTTTCAAACACGGTCACGCTGTGGCCTGCCTGCACCAGGGTGCGCGCACAGGTGATGGCGGCCATGCCGGCTCCCACGATGGCGATGCGTTTGGATGGGCTCATGCGGTTGGGTCTCCGGTTGTTAAAGGGTTTTCTAGCTTTATACACGCGGAAAGTGGGCTGTTGCCCGATACCGCACGCTAAAAATTCAGAAGCCGGTATGGTTTTCCAGCAAGGCGGTGCGGGTGGTTGCGCTTTCCAGTTGGGTCAGCCACCATTGCATGGCGCGCCCTTGGGCTTGCACCTTGGCTTTGTGCCAGGCGTAGTGCACGGTGATCAACCGTCGGGGGCGCTCCGTCTGCTTGTGCACCAGCACGCCGCTTTCGATGTAACGGTGGGCCATGCCAATGGGCAAGTGCCCCACGCCGAGCCCGCGCACATGGGCTTCAAGTTTGTCGCGCATGGTCGCCACCGTAAACACCTCTTGGCCGCTGAAGATGCCAAAAGTCAGGCCGGCACCGCGTTGCACCGAGTCGGCCACGGCCACCGCGCGGTAACGCTGAATCTGCTCGTCGCTGAGCGGCTCGGCGATCTGAGCCAGCGGGTGGTGCGGTGCTACCGCAAACACAAACTGGGTGCTGCCCAGCACCTTGCTTTGCAGGCCGGCCACGTTGCTGGCGTCGGGGCCGGTGCCGATGGCCAGGTCAGCCTGGCCGGAGGTGAGGGCCTCGAGCGTGCCGGACAGGGTCTCGTCGCGCAGCCGGATTTGGGTGGGCGGCGACAGGGCGTAAAAGGCCTCGCACAACTCCATCATCGTGGTCTTGGAAATGATGGTGTCCACGGCAATGGTGAATTGCGATTCCCAGCCGGTGGCCACGCGCTTGACCCGGTTGGCCACCGCGTCAATTTCGCCCAGCAGCCGGTTGCCTTCACGCAGCAACTCGGCGCCGGCCTCGGTCATCTTGGCCTGGCGCGAGCTGCGGTCGAACAGCAACACGTCGAGCGCGTCCTCAATTTGGCGCACGCGGTAGGTCAGCGCGCTGGGCACCACGCCCATGGTGCGCGCCGCTGCTGCAAAGCTGCCGGCCTTGGCAATGGATTGCAGCATGGCAAGGGCGTCCGGGGTCAGGACATCACGGGCGGTTTGCATGGATGGGGCTTTTTCGTTGAATTGATTTGAATGATGCCATCAACATGCTTGTGTCGTAAATTCAGCCATTCGGACTAAAGTTCAACCCATGATCACACTTCGCAAATCCTCCGATCGCGGCTTCGCCGACCACGGCTGGCTCAAGTCCTTTCACAGCTTTTCCTTTGCCGGCTATTACGACCCGCGGCACATGGGCTGGGGCAATTTGCGGGTGATCAATGAAGACCGCATTGCGCCGGGCACCGGCTTTGGCACGCACGGGCACCGCGACATGGAAATCATCAGCTACGTGGTGCAGGGCAATTTGGCGCACAAGGACAGCATGGGCAACGTCAAAGGCATCCCACCCGGCGACGTGCAGCGCATGAGCGCCGGCAGCGGCGTGATGCACAGCGAGTTCAACCACGCGCCCAACGAAACCACCCATTTCTTCCAGATCTGGATTGAGCCCAACGTACGCGGTATTTCGCCAAGTTATGAGCAAAAGACCTTTGCGGCGTCAGAAAAGCAAGGCGCGCTGCGCTTGGTGGCTTCGCCGGATGCGGCACAGGGTTCGGTGCTGATCCATGCCGATGCGCGCCTGTACAGCGGCCTGTTGGATGGCGATCAGCAAGCCAGCCTGGAGTTGGCACCGGGGCGCAAGGCCTATGTGCATCTGGTGCGAGGCGCGTTGGCTGTCAATGGGCACCAGTTGGCCGGCGGCGATGCCGCGCTGTTGGACGGCGAGCAGTCAGTTGCGCTGTCCGATGCCAAGGACGCTGAAGTGCTGGTGTTTGATCTGGCGCCTTGAGGCGCAAAAGTGTTTTGGGGTGTTGGTTTTTTCATCCGGCCCCCCATTTGGTGAAAGTTCGTTTTTCTTAACCCAAGGAGTTTCTTATGGCGAAAGTTGTTGTGGTATTTCATTCCGGCTACGGCCACACCCAGCGGTTTGCACAGTCGGTGGCGCAGGGCGCAGCGGCGGAACTGATCGCCATTGATGCGGAAGGCAATCTTCCGGCTGACGCTTGGGAAACGCTCGGCGAGGCCGATGCCATCATCTTTGGCTCACCCACCTACATGGGCTCGGTGAGCTGGCAGTTCAAGAAGTTTGCCGACGCATCGTCCAAGGCCTGGTACACCCAAGCCTGGAAAGACAAAATTTTCGGCGGCTTTACCGCCAGCGCCAACGTGAACGGCGACAAGTTCAGCACCCTGCATTACTTCATGACGCTGGCCATGCAACACGGCGGCGTGTGGGCAGGCACCGGCATTCTGTACAACAACACCAAGGCCTCCCAGCGCGGCGACGTGAACTACCTGGCCTCCAGCGGCGGCCCCATCGCCCAGACACCGGGCGATGCCAGTGCGGACGAAATGAACGCAGGTGACCTGGAAACTGGCCGCCAGTTCGGCGAGCGCATTGCTGCGCTGGCGCAAAAGTTCCGCGGCTGAAGGCTTAACTAGCGAATCACTTCGCTGGTGCTCGCTGCATCCACGCGCTGGATGTAGCGGGCCATGGATTCCACGGTCACCGTGTC
>CAKZJN010000331.1 GCA_936943465.1 uncultured Rhodoferax sp. | reverse complement strand
GCTCCGCATCAATCTGCCCAATGCAGGTCACGGGCGTCTGGCTCGCCAGCGCGGCGGTTTGCACAGCTTCCGCCTTGGAGGTGGGTGCGGTAAAGACCAACTCGTAATCGTCGCCACCGCTCAACACATGGCGCAACACGCTGCGCCGCAGCGCTTCATTGCTGGGGGCGTTGCGGTGGGATGCCAACAGCGTCAGGGCGCGGTCGGTATCCAGCGTGGCGCCCACACCAGAGCGCTCCAGGATGTGGCCCAAGTCGCCTAGCAAGCCGTCGCTGATATCGGCGGCGGCCGTGGCAATGCCGCGCAAGGCGGTGCCCAATGCCACGCGCGGCGTGGGCTGCTCCAGGCGGTCCCGGGCGAAGGCCATGGCGTCGGCGGAGAGCTCCATGGTGGCAGGTGGCGCGCTAGCTTCAACGCCAGCCCGCGCGCGCAGCAGGTGCGTCAGGGCCAGGTTGGCGTCGCCCAGCGTGCCGCTCACATAAATGGCGTCCCCGGCGCGTGCCCCACTGCGCAGCAGGGCTTGCCCCTGCGGCACTTCGCCAAAAACGGTGATGCAGATATTCAACGGCCCCTGGGTGGTGTCGCCGCCAATCAACTCGCAGCCGTGGGCGTCAGCCAGCGCCAGCATGCCCTGGGCAAACGGCTCCAGCCAGGCGGGGTCGGCGTTGGGCAGGGCCAGCGCCAGCGTAAAGGCCACCGGCGTGGCACCGCAGGCGGCCAGGTCGCTCAAGTTGACCGCCAGCGCCTTGTGGCCCAGCGAGCGCGGATCGACGTCGGCAAAGAAGTGGCGGTCGCTGACCAGCATGTCGGTGGAGATGGCCTGGTGCATGCCGGGGCGGGGTTGCAACAGCGCGCAGTCGTCGCCCACGCCCAGCACTGCACGTGGCGTGGGGCGGGTAAAAAAACGCTTGATCAGGTCGAATTCGCCCATGGCAACTGCGGGGTGCGCCGGCAAGGCCGCTAGTGCAGGGTGCGCTTGTGGTTCAGACCCTCGTCGCCGCTGAGGGCGTCCAGCACAAACATGGGAACCGGGGTGTCAAACTTCTCGCCATCTTCGGCCACGCAAAAGAAGCTGCCGTGCATGGTGCCGGTGGGGGTGTGCAGGCGGGTGCCGCTGGTGTATTCAAACGACTGCCCCGGCTTGAGCAGCGGCTGCTGGCCGACCACGCCCAGGCCTTTGACCTTTTCGGTGTGGCCGTTGGCGTCGTTCACATTCCAGGTGCGCGAAATCAGTTGCGCCGTCACCTCACCGGTGTTGGTAATGGTGATGGTGTAGGCGAAGACAAACAGGGCTTCGTCCGGGTTGGATTGGTCGGCGAGGTACTGGGGTGCAACCTCGACCTGAAATTCGTACTTGGGCATGCCCGAATGCTAACTGCGAAAATAACGGAAGCTAACCATCGTCTCCGATACCCCTGCTTTCAAAACTCCCTTGCAAAACCTGCCCATGACCTACCGTATTGCCCCCTCCATCCTCTCCGCCGACTTCGCCCGCCTGGGCGAAGAGGTCAAAAATGTGATTGCCGCCGGTTCCGACTGGATTCACTTCGACGTGATGGACAACCACTACGTGCCGAACCTGACCTTCGGCCCGATGATTTGTAGCGCCCTGAAGCCCCACGCCAAGACCGCCGCCGGTGTAGTCGTGCCGATTGACGTGCACCTGATGATTTCTCCGGTGGATGCGCTGGCGGCCAGCTTTGCCGAGGCCGGTGCCGACATCATTACCTTCCATCCGGACGCCAGCGGCCATGTGCACCGCAGCATCCAGGCCATCAAGAGCAAGGGCGTGAAGGCCGGTCTGGTTTTCAACCCGGCCGAACCGCTGGACGTGCTGGACTGGGTGATTGACGACATTGACGTGGTGCTGATCATGAGCGTGAACCCCGGCTTTGGCGGTCAGAGCTTCATTGACTCGGCGCTGCGCAAGATTGAAGACGTGCGCCGCCGTATCGACGCCAGCGGCAAGGACATTCGCCTGGAAGTGGACGGCGGCATCAAGACCGACAACATCCGCCGCGTGGCCAACGCCGGTGCCGACACCTTTGTGGCCGGCAGCGCCATCTTTGGGAAGCCCGACTACAAGGCCGTGGTGGACGCCATGCGCAAAGAGTTGGCGGCCTGAAGCTTAAAAGGTTTCCCAATCGTCATCGGCGGCTGCGGTCTGCTTGGGTGCAGGCGCTGGGGCCGCCAGCTTGGGCTTGGCAACCGGCTTTGCCGCGGGCTTGGGCGCTGCCGGTTTGGGGAGCGCAGCTTTCGGTGGGCTGGAGGCGAGGCGTGCGGCAGGCCGGGGCGCTGCAACTGCGCGGGGTGCAGCAACCGAACGGGGCGCCGCAGAAGGCAGGTTTTGCAAGGCCGGCCTTACCGCCACGCCACCGCCCTGCAGCTTGAACACCGACACCGCACCGACCAGGTCGGCCGCCTGGCTCTTCAAGCCACTGGCTGCTGCTGCCATTTCTTCCACCAGAGCCGCATTTTGCTGGGTCGCCTGGTCAATCTGGTTCACCGCATCGCCCACCTGGGAAACGCCGGCATTCTGTTCGGTGCTGGCTGAACTGATTTCACCCACGATATCGCTCACCCGCCGGATCGCGGTCACCACCTCGGACATGGTGGCGCCGGCCTGATCGACCAGCGCCGAGCCTTGCTCGACCCGCTCCACGCTGGCACCAATCAGGGCCTTGATTTCCTTGGCGGCTTCGGCGGAGCGCCCGGCCAGGGCCCGCACTTCGGAGGCCACCACGGCAAAGCCACGGCCCTGTTCGCCGGCACGGGCTGCCTCCACTGCAGCATTCAGCGCCAGGATGTTGGTCTGAAAGGCGATGCCATCGATCACGCTGATGATGTCGGCAATCTTGCGTGAACTGTCGTTGATGCCCTTCATGGTTTCGACCACCTGGCCGACCACTTCGCCGCCGCGTGACGCTACCGACGAGGCGTTGACGGCCAACTGGCTGGCCTGGCGGGCGTTGTCTGCGCTATGGCTCACGGTGGAGCCGAGTTCGGCCATGCGGGAGGCGGTTGCTTGCAGGGCGCTGGCCTGTTGTTCGGTGCGCATCGACAAGTCGTTGTTGCCCATGGCTATTTCCGAGCTGGCATTGGCCACCGAATCGGAGCCCTGCCGGACGCGTGCCACCAGCAACGCAAGGTTTTGTTGCATGGTGCCTAGCGAGCGCATTAGTTCGCCAATCTCGTCGCTACCCTGCGCGTCCACTACGCTGCTTAGGTCGCCGTTAGCCACTTTGTCGGCCAGATCGACCGCCTGATGCAAGGAGCCGGTAATTTGCCGGCTAAGCCAGATGCTGCCGGCCAGCGCCGTGATAGTGATAAGCAGCATGACGCCGATGGCGACACGCGTTGCTGATTTGGCGCCGGCAATGGCAAGCTCTGACGCGGCCGCCTCGGATTTGGCCAGGGCATCGCGCAGTTCGTTGAGCGTGGCGGCCGCATCGCGGTCCTTGCCGCGGGCCGCCTTGTCACCGGCGACCGGATCATTGCCCGCTTCCTTGTAGGCTTCAAATGCTTTTTGGTAGCCCGCTCTGGCGGACTCCATGTGGGTGTGCAGCTTGGCGACCAGATTGCGGGATTCGGATTGACCGGCAAGCAGCTTGTCGAGCGCGTCAATGCCCTTTTTGACTTCGCCCATCTCCTTCAGATGGGAGTTCCAGTATTTCTCCTGCTCTTTGGCGTCCGAGCCGCGCAGCAAGGTGTTTTTCCATTCCTGAATGCCGACAGCGAAGTGGGAGGAAATGTTGGCAATTTCCTCGTTGGCGGCCACTTCCTGCAAGACATCGACCTCAAAACTGGTGACGGACTGGTTGAGTCGCCAGATGCCAAACAAAGCGCCTGAAAGCAAAACCCCTAAAGCCACTGCGAACGCCAGAGGCAGTTTCAGACTCAGTTTCATCGCCACTCCTTAATAGCTTGTAGTTTCCCGCTTGCGCGTGGGATGCCTGGCATTTTGGGGCCTGTCGCCCTAAATGTCACAAATTATCCATGGGTCATTGATCGGCGTCAGGGATAGCGCGGAGGCAGGTGGAGAAAAGTGTTTTGCTACACTGGTGCCATGTTTATTCACCGCATCAGCATTACGGGTTGTAGCGACCGGGGAGCCTGGCCCTGGCGTACCTTGCCTGCTTTGGCTGAGCGCGGCCCCCTGATCGCTGCCTGACTAAAGGCGGAACTTGGGCAGACGTGCTTTCACAGCGCGGCCACATCACCCCCGACGGTTTATTCTTGACATGGGCCAATCGGGGAACGCGCTGTACTGAGCCCCGCACCGGTGGGGAACACCAACCGCATTCCTGGATAAAGGCACGAACCCTGTGATTACAGAACCCCAATTTCTAGCCCTGCGCGAACAAGGCTACAACCGCATTCCGCTGATGGCGCAAGCCTTTGCGGACCTCGAAACCCCGCTTTCTCTCTACCTCAAACTGGCACGCGCCCCCGGCGCGGCCGAGCCGGCACCCTACAGCTTTCTGCTGGAGTCGGTGGTGGGCGGCGAGCGCTTTGGCCGCTACAGCTTTATCGGACTGCCCGCCCGCACGCTGCTGCGCGCCAGTGGATTCGGTGCCGAGGCCCGCACCGAAGTGGTGACTGACGGCGTGGTGGTGGAAACCTCCACCGCGAACCCGCTGGATTTCATTGCCGAATACCAGAGCCGTTTCAAGGTGGCGCTGCAGCCCGGTCTGCCGCGGTTTTGCGGCGGCCTGGCCGGGTACTTTGGCTATGACGCGGTGCGCTACATCGAGAAAAAGCTGGAAAAAACCTGCCCGCCCGATGAGCTGAACTGCCCCGACATCCTG
>CAKZJN010000330.1 GCA_936943465.1 uncultured Rhodoferax sp. | reverse complement strand
TGAAACTGCGACACGCCCTTGATCATGTCCATGTCTTCAGCGCGAGAGCGGTTGGCTTCCTGTTCAACGTTGCGCTTTTCGTTATTGGCGCTGATGATGTCGGCCCGATTCAGGAGGTCACCCGCTTGGCCCCGGATGGCGCCTACGCGCCCAAGCGAAACGTCCAGGTTGTGCAGGGCTTGCGATACCGCCTGGCTAGCTTCGGCGCTGTTGGCAGCGCTGGTGATGCCATTAATTGCTTTGTCCACCGTAGCAAAAACACTGGAGTTGGGGTCCAGGGTGATGGTATCGGCGGGAGAAGGGGTGCCCTTGACGTTGAACGAAACGCCCGGAACTCCTGTGACGGTGAAGCCGAGACTGGGGGACCAAGAAGCCGTGTTTCCAGTCGAGCCTCCTGCTGCCGTACCTGGGATGGTGCTGTTGTCCGTGGTTTCTATGTCATAGGTTACGGTGTTGCCGGTCACAACCATATTCTTCAACGTGTAGCTAAGGTCCTTTGCATTGACCGGCACCAGCGCTGCGTTGACTAACTTCACACCATCCGTGGAAAGTTTGGCGCCAGTGGATGCTTGTACGTTGTAGGCAGCATCGCGCCCCGGTTGCAGCATGAATGCACTCTCACCGTCCAGCGTTCCGGGGATGCTGTACGTGTCTCCTGCGGCGGATCCGGGCAGGCCGTTGAAGCTGTAATCAGGCAAGACAGCGGGGCCCACAAAGGGCTTTAGCGCGCTGCCCAAAGCTGCGAAAAGTGGTTGACCGTTGCTGTCTTTGGTGTTGGAAAGGTCGATCAGTCGGTCACGCAAACCGATGATCTGCAGGGCAACGGTCTTTCGGTCGGCAGTGGTGAATGAACCATTGCCAGCGCTATTGGCCAAGTCGCGAATCTGTTGCAGCACATCGGTCACATCGGCCAGTGTGCCCTCGGCCTGTGCAATGGCGTTGCGCTGGGACTCCAGAGCGCGCTGGTCGGTGGCAATTCGGGCCAGGCGGTTAAGGGCCCGCTCGGCCTGTGCGGCACCGGTCGGGTCGTCGGAAGGGGTGGTAATTTTCTTGCCCGATGTCATCTGCTCTTGCAGGGACGACAGCTTGTTTTGGCGCGACTGCAGATTGGCAATCGTGTTGTCGTAGGAATTCGAGGTGCCCAATCGGGCGAATGATGCGGTGGTCATAGGGAGGCTCCTGCGTCAAACCTAGCGCATGATGGTGTTGAACAGCGTATCAAAAATGCCCTGCGCCACCTGAATCATTTTGGCGCTGGCCTGGTAGGCCTGCTGGTATTGCAGCAGCTTGCCAGCTTCCTCGTCCAGGTTGACGCCGGAGATACCGGTGCGCTCCTTCTCGGCATTGGTCGCCAGGTTGGTCGACACTTCGGCCGAATAGTTGGCGCTTTGGGTGCGAATGCCCACCTGCGAAATCAGGCTGGCGTAGCCATCGCTCATGGCCGCACCATCGAACATGGCCAGATCACGCAGGTTCATCAGCGAGGTGGCGTTGCCGCCATTCAGCGAGGGGTCGAGCTTCAAAGCCGGGTCGGTGATGGAGCCTACGGTAAAGGTGTCACCGGTCTTGGGTGTTCCCTGCAGTTTCACGCTCCACTGCGTCAAGGGGTTGTTGGCTGGTTCGGTGCCTTCAATCGGAACGCCCGAGGTGTAGGTAAACGTGCCCGGCGCATCGCTGCGGGTATAGGTCAGCACGCCGGCAGCATTGGTAAAGGTCAGTGTGACGGGCACATTGCTGACCGGGGCGCTGCGCGCCACCAGTGAGCTGAGTTGCAGACTGCCGGTGTTGCCCGCCCCCATTTTGCCGACCACGGGGCTGGCCACCGCCAAGGCGCGTGCCGACGCGAATTCACGCGTGACGTTGCTGGCGGAGTTGCTGTAAGGCTTGAGGTAAAAGCGGTCACCGGCATTGGCCGCACCGCCGGTGTTGCTCAGGGTCAGTCCGTCAAAGGTGATCGGCAAGGGGCTGGTGGTGTTATCAAAGGCGCCGACCTGCTGGTTGTCGGACACGCGGGTGATGATGCCCCCGGTGGCCGAAATGTTGACCACATAGTCGGAGGCTGCCAGCTTGGTACTGTCGGTCACCGTCAATCCGAACGCGGCCGTACTGACGCCGTTGTTGCTGGAGGCCAATACATTGTTGACGCTGATGGGCGTGAACAAATCGCCGCCCTGTGCGCCGTCAAGGTCGAGGCCCAGCCGGTGCTGCGTGTTCATGGCGGACGTAATGCCGACTGTCAGGCGGCCCAGCAGGTTGCGGCCTTCCACCAGGTCGTTGTTATTGAAGCGCAGCAGCCCCGACAACTCGCCACCGCCCAGCGCGTTCTCATCCATGGTGACGCTGATGGCGCCACGGTTGATCACCAGCTTGCTCTGCATGGGATCACCAAATTCGTTGGAACTGATCGCCACCGTAGCCGGCTGGCTGCCCAGCACCAGCGCCTGGCTGCCCCCAATGAAGATGTTGATCGAGCCGTCCGATGCCGGCACGCTGCTGGTCTGCACGTATTGCCCTAGTTCCTTGATCAACTGGTCGCGCTTGTCGAGCAGATCGTTGGGCGTCTGCCCGCTGCCCAGCGCCGTCGCAACCTGGTTGTTCACTGCCGAAATCTTTTGGGCCAGCGTATTGATGGAGTTGACTTTTTCATCCATCGCCGCACTGATGCCGGCTTGCAGGTCATCCAAACTGAGCGAGGCGCCACGCATGCGGCGCGCTGCTTCGTCCACCCGGGTCAGGGCTACGGTGCGAGCCGTCAGGTCGGTCGGCGTGCTGGCAACATCGGAAAACGCATTGAGCATGTCGTTGATTGCCGCACCCACGCCGCTGGTGCCCCCTTGGAAAATATCGGTCAGCTGCTTCAGGTACTCGGCGCGTGTGACGTCGCCCGCCTGGACCGACGTGGCCAGCGTGGATTGGCGGGTCAGAAACTCATCGTAGTTGCGCGAGATGGTCTGGATGCTCACGCCCTTGCCGACAAAACCATTGCCGGTGTACTGCCCCGGCACGGTTTCCATGCTGACGCGCTGACGCGAATAGCCGGGGGTGTTGACGTTGGCAATGTTGTTGCCAATCGTCTGCAGCGCCACCAGGTTGGCCTGCAGTGCCTGGGTTCCGACGTTGAGAATGCCCATGGTGCGTTACCCCTTAGACCTGCACGCGCCGCAATTGCAGCGTGGTGTTGATGGCCCGGCTCAGCTTGTTGGCATATTCGGGGTCGGTGGCATAACCGGCGCGTTGCAAACCGCTGGCAAAGGCTTGCGGTGATGCAGTCGCCAGTTTCACCTTGGCATAGCGCGGGCTGTCGCCAATCAGTTTGGCGTAGTCTTTAAAGGACTCTTCGTACGAGCTGTAGGCGCGGAACTTGGCCACCCGCTTTTCGGCGACGCCGTTCACATATTCGGTGGTGGTGACTTCAGCGACCTTGCCCTTCCAATTGGCGCCTGCCTTGATGCCGAACAGGTTGAACGAGGGGCTGCCGCCTTTGTTCTTGATTTCGTGACGACCCCAGCCGGTTTCGTGCCCGGCCTGGCCGATCATGTAGCTGGCCGGAATGCCGGTTTCGCGCTCCACCTTGCCGGCTACATCGGACAACTTGTTCACAAACTCAATCTGCCCTGCGGTGGGCGGCTTGCCGGCCTTGGCCTGCGGCTTCTTCAGAGATGGGGTATCCAGCGGCGTCACGGAGGCGGCCGGTTTGCTGGCATCGGCGGAGGTGCCCAACTGGCGGGTGAGTTGGGCGGCAATCAGATCCGCCAGGCCGCCGGGTTGGCCCGACATCTGCACCGCAAACTGCTGGTCAAGCAGGTCGGTGCCGAGGTCGCTGCCGGCGTTGTCGTTCATGCCCGACTTCATGGCGGCGTTGGCATCGCGCATGCTCTTGAGCAGTTCCTTCATGAACAGCGACTCAAATTGCCGGGCGGTTTCGCGAATGGCTTCCGGCGTTTGCTTGCCGGCTTCCAGCTTCAGATTTCCCAGCGACTGCGCGTCGGCAGCCAGGTTTTGCTGAAACGACGAGGTGCCGTGGATGGATCCGTAGCTCATGTCAGATCACCTCCAGCTCGGCGTTGAGTGCGCCGGCCGACTTGATGGCCTGCAGAATGGCCAGCAGGTCTTGCGGAGTGGCTCCCAGCGAGTTGAGCGCCTTGACCACGTCGGCCAACTGCGCGGCCGCTGGAATCTGGATCAGCTTGCCGGGCTCGGACTTGATATCGATATTCGACTTGTCGGTGGCCACCGTCTGCCCGCCGGAGAGGGCACCCGGCTGGCTCACCGAGGTGGTGGTCGAAATGCTGATCGACAGGTTGCCGTGTGCAATGGCGCAGGCGCCCAGCGTGACCGCCTGGTTCAGCACGATGGAGCCGGTGCGCGCATTGATGATGACCTTGGCCGCCTGCACCGAGGCCTCTACCGGAAGCTCCTCCATTTCGGCCAGAAAGCTGATGCGGTCGTTCGGGCCGGGTGGCACTTGCACCTGCACCGTGCGGCCGTCGAGTGCGGCGGCAATGCCGGTGCCAAAGCGCTGGTTCACGGCCGCAGCCACCTTACGCGCGGTCTGGAAATCGGAGGCATTCAGGCTCAGGCTGATGCTGCTGCCTTCGAGCAGCGGTGTCGGCACCGCGCGTTCGACCTGCGCACCATCGGGAATGCGGCCCACGCTGAGGTGGTTGACCGTAACCTTGCTGCCACCGGCCGAAGCACCGGCACCGGCCACAATGATGTTGCCCTGTGCCATGGCATACACCTCGCCGTCAGCACCCTTGAGGGGCGTGGCAATCAGGGTTCCGCCCTTGACCGATTTGGCATTGCCAATGCTGGAGACGCTCACGTCCACCAATTGCCCCGGCCGGGCAAAGGCAGGCAGTTGTGCGGTCACCAGCACGGCGGCCACATTTTTCATTTGCAACTGGGCAAGCTGGGCCGCTGGCAGGGTCAGTCCGAGCTGACGCAGGTAATTGGCCAGCCCTTGCGTGGCATAGGGCATCTGCGTGGTCTGGTCGCCGGTGCCGTCCAGGCCCACGATCAGGCCGAAGCCGGTTAACTGGTTGCTGCGAACGCCTTCAATGGAGGCGATTTCCTTGATGCGGGCGGCCTCGGCGGCCGGAGCAATAAGCAGGGTGGCGAGGCTGAAACACACCGCCGCCCACAGCCTGAACAGCTGCTGCTGGCCGGTGCCCTTTGGCGTGAAATTTTGGGTGTTCATGTGCGGAGCCGGTAATAAGGGGGATCCGACCGGATCCTTTACCCCTCGGCACAATTCTGGAGAACTTTAGAACGGGTTAAAGCTCAAAAAGAAGCGGGATAACCAGCCAACTGTCTGCGCTTCGCCCTGCGCACCACGGCCACGCGATTCCACCCGGACGTTGGCAACCTGGGTCGAGCTGATGATGTTGTTGGGTTGCAGCAGGCGCGGATCGATGGTGCCGGTAAAGCGCATCACGTCCACATTCTGGTTCACACCGATCTGCTTTTCGCCGGCCACCACCAGGTTGCCGTTGGGTAACACCTCGATCACGGTGGAAGTGATCGATCCGGTAAAGGTATTGGCCGCCTGCGTGCCGCCCTTGCCGGAGAAGTCGTTGTTGGTCTTGGCCGCCATGTTCAGGGCCAACAAATTGGCGCCCAGCGGGTCACTCAGGGGCGGCGTGGTGATCGTGGTGTCGGCCGAGGTGTTGCGGTTGACCGTGGACGAACTGACCTGGCTGGCCGCCAGACTTTCCACAATCTGGATCGTCACCATATCGCCCAGCAGGCGGGCGCGGCTGTCTTCAAACGCCGGGCGGTAGCTGGCCTGTTGGAACAGGCTGCCATTGGACTTGCGCACGGCGGCATCGGCAGTGCCGGAGCCGGGCGCAATCACTTTGGGTTCGGCGAAGTCCACCACCACCTTTTGCGGCAGCGGCGCGCAGGCGGCACAGAGCGCCGCAGCCAGTGCGATCAGGCTCCGGCGAATCAGGGGCGGTTGGGCAGTGCAGGACATGGTGAACCTCAGGCGAAGCCGCTGGTTAAATTACAACTGACCGAGCTTTTGCAGCATCTGGTCCGACGTTTGAATGGCCTTGGAATTCATTTCGTAGGCGCGCTGGGTCTGGATCATGCTGACCAGTTCCTGCACCACGTTCACGTTGGAGGTCTCCACAAAGCCCTGCATCAGGTTGCCCAGCCCGTTGGTACCGGCGGTACCGGCATTGGGCTGGCCCGAAGCCGCGCTTTCGGCATACACGTTCTGGCCCTTGGGCTCCAGACCGGCCGGGTTCACAAAGCTGGCCAGCGTAATGGTGCCAATGGTTTGCGGTGCGGTCGTGCCGGGAATCGAGGCCGTCACGGTGCCATCCACAGCGACGGCAATATTGGTGGCATTGGCCGGAACCGTCACACCGCCTTGCACCTGCAGGCCGTTGGAATTGACCACGCGCCCCTGGTTGTCGAGCTGGAACGAGCCATCGCGGGTGTAGCCGGTGGTGCCGTCGGGCATGGTCACCTGGAAGAAGCCGTTGCCCTGAATTGCCACGTCGAGGTTGTTGTTGGTTTGCTGCATGCTGCCCTGCGTAAAGCTGCGGCTGGTGGCCACAGTACGCACGCCCAGGCCCACTTGCAGCCCGGTGGGCAGGGTGCTTTGCTCGGCCGTGGTGGAGCCGACCTGGCGCAGGTTCTGGTACATCAGGTCCTCGAAGACGGCGTGGGCCTTCTTGAAGCCGTTGGTGGACACATTGGCCAGGTTGTTGGAAATCACATCCAGCTGCATTTGCTGGGCTTCCATGCCGGTTTTGGAGATCCAGAGAGAGTTGATCATGGCAAGTCCTTAGTGCGCTCAGCCTTGCAGGCTGAGCAGTTGGGCGGCGGAGCGGTCATTGGCTTCTGCGCTGGTCATCAGGCGGGTCTGGGCCTCAAACTGGCGAGCGGTCTGGATCATGCCGACCATGGCCTCGATGGCATTCACGTTGGAGCCTTCCAGTACGCCGATATGCAGGCGGGCGGTGTCATCCTGGTCCAGTGGGTTGCCCGAGAACGTGCGAAACAGGCCGTCATCGCCACGCTTGAGCGGGTCTTCGCCGTTGGGCGTGACCTGCTTGAGCTTGGCCACGATAGCGATAGGCTGGTTGCCCACTTTGGCGGCCAGGGTGCCGTCATGGCTCAAAGTGACGTTGGCACCCGGGGGTACGGTGATGGTGGCGCCATCGCTCGACAGAACCGTCAGGCCGTTACCGGTTTTCAGGGTGCCGTCGGCGGTGACCTCAAAGTTGCCATTGCGGGTGTAGGCTTCGTTGCCGTCCAAGCCCTGCACGGCAAACCAGCTTTTGTCGGTGGTCATGGCGTCGAGCGGGCGGTTGGTTTGCTGTGCATGGCCGGGCTTGTCCAGAAAGCCGGCGGTGGCCTCCAGCGCAAACACGCGCGTGCTGGCGCCTTCGCCCTTGAGTGGCACGGCGCGGTAGGTTTCCATGTGCGCGCGAAAACCGTTGGTGGACACATTGGCCAGGTTGTTGGCCAGGATCGCCTGCCGGTTGGCGGCGGCGCTGGCCCCGGTCATGGAGGTGTAAATCAGGCGGTCCATGGCAATTTAGTCCGGTTTAGCGCAGATTGACCAGCGTCGACATGATCTGGTCCTGCGTCTTGATGGTCTGGGCATTGGCCTGGTAGTTGCGCTGCGCGGTCATCATGTCCACCAACTCGGCGGTCAGGTCGACGTTGGAGTCTTCCAGCGCGCCCGAGCGCAATTCACCAAACCGGCCCACGGTCGGTTGGCCCATCACCGACGGACCGGACTTGTAGGTGTCCTGGTACTCACCGCCGCCGATGGGGCTCAGGCCCTGCACATTGCGGAAGTCTGCCAGGGCGATCATGCCCCCGTCCTTCATGGTCTGGCCATTGGAGTAGCGGGTGGTGATCACGCCCTTGGCGTCAATGCTCAGACCGGTGAATTCACCGGAGGTGTAACCGTCTTGTCCTAGGTTGGAAATGGCAAAGTTCACACCGAACTGGGTGGCCTTGGTCATGTCCAGATCGACCGGGAAGGCACCGATGTTGACGTTGGGCGAGGTCACGTTGATGCTGATGGGGGCATTGGGCGTGGTCAGCACACCGCTGGTGCTGAATTGCATGGTGGTGGTCGCGTTGAGGTAGGTGCCGGCCGTGATATCGGCCTGGGCGGTGGCCAGGTTGGTGTACGCGCTCCAGGTGTCGGTGGCACTCTTGACGAAATACAGGCTCACGGGAACTTCCACGCCCTGTGAGTCATAGGTGATCAGTGAAGTGCCGTATTGCGCAGGCGACGTAGAGGATGTGGCGACGGGCGCACGCGCGTCCAGGTTGAACTCCGCCGTAACCGTGGCCGTCTGCTTGGCGGCAATCGGTGCGCCGGTTGGCACTTTGAGTTTTTCTGTGGTGAAACTGGTGGTGGCGCCGGTGTTGTCGGTCGGGTAACCCATCAGGAAAGAGCCGGTGTTGGTGATGATGTTGCCGTCTTTGTCCAGCTTGAACTGGCCGTCGCGCGAGTAAGCGGTGGAGCCATCGGACTTGGTGAGCTGAAAAAAGCCGCCGCCATTGATGGCGACATCCAGCGCATTGCCGGTAATGCTCACATTGCCCTGGCTGAATTCCTGTGTGATGGACGCTACAGCGGTACCAATGCCGGGCTTGTTGGCAGAGCCGCCCGCGCCGATGGTGGAGGCCACCAGATCGGAAAATTCTGCACGCGACGACTTCATGCCCACGGTATTGGCGTTGGCAATATTGTTGCCGATCACGTCCAGGCTTTGGCTGGATGCGTTCAGTCCGGAGAGTCCTGTTTGAAAGCTCATGGTGGGGTCCTCGTTGCGTGATTAGAGAATGGACTTGATGGAGTCGTACTTGATGCTGGCGCCGCCCTTGAGCGACAGATTCATGGCGCCGGTGCTGTCGGTGCCGACCGCTGCGATGGTGTCGCGCACCAGCGGCGTGCTGGTAACACTACTTTGACCTTGCTTGGCAATGATCTGGAACACCGGGCTGGCACTGGCGGTGTACTTGGAGGCGTCCCAGTCAATGTTGTGGGTGCCGGCGTTCATGGCGCCCAGATCGACCTTGTCGATGATCTGGCCGCCGGGCGTCATCACCTGCAACTGCACGCTGGTGGCAGCGGTATCGAGCTTGAAGGCGCCGGTGCCCGTGCCCTTGGTCTTGTCGATGGCCAGCGTGTCGCCATCGGCCAC
>CAKZJN010000329.1 GCA_936943465.1 uncultured Rhodoferax sp. | reverse complement strand
GCGTCCCGGTTTGAATCCATCCCGGCGCAGGCCAAAGCACAAATCCTGGGGGCTGTGGGCCTGGTGGATGGTCGCGCACTCACCGTCGAAGGCACCCGCGTCGAACTCGCGACTTCGCAAAAGGCCGAAGGCCTGGCGATTGGCCATGAGGTGTTGGTAAGCGGCCCCTGGGACGGACGCACCTTGCGTGCGGACCACGTTGAGGTGGAGCCCACGCTCGGCGGTTTGGGGCCGGTGCAAAAGCTCATGGTTGAAGGCTATGTGCAAGCAGTCAGGGGCACCGAAATCAGCATCGCCAACCGGCACCTGGAGGTCCCCAAAAATGTGCAAATGGCAGGCGTCGCACAGGGGCACCTGGCTGTTAACCAACATGTGCAAGTCATGATCAACGTGGGGCCCGACAAGCGCTTGCAGGTCGAGCGCATTGAACTGCGCAAAGGCAGTTCCTCGGGTGCGCGCAACCCATCAACCGCCAAGGCACTTAAGGCCAAGGATGCGGATTCAAGGCGTGAGGAATCGGAGTCCGGCAAAGATGACTCTCCAACTTCTGGATCTGGCAAAAAATCCGGCTCCGGCAGCTCCGGCAGCTCCGGCAGCTCCGGCAGCTCCGGCAGCTCCGGCAGCTCCGGCAGCTCCGGCAGCTCCGGCAGCTCTGGTAGCTCCGGCAGCTCTGGTAGCTCCGGCAGCTCTGGTAGCTCCGGCAGCTCTGGCAGCTCCGGAGGCTCGGGAAGTTCCGGAGGCTCTGGCAGCTCCGGGGGATCGGGCAAGTCTGGAGGCTCTGGCAAATAACCGTGGCGCCATGCATCCCCACCGGCACGGACCTTGATTTCCCGTCCTTGCGTCACCCTAGAATGCAACAAGAATAGAAATTGAGCCCCCATCGCAACAGACCCTCTCTCGTAATGTTTGCACTTCAACGTCAAATTTCGGACATGGCCGCCACCTTGGGGCTGGTGCTGCTGGTTTGGCTTATCGACCTGCCGACCCACATATCCATCGGTCTGACGGTCTTGATACTTTTGGCCATCGCCCGCGGCTGGGAAAACCGCGTCAACCGGACCAAGCAAGACTCCCTGGTCCAGGAGCGCCAGGCGGCCGAGGACGCCAATCGCGCCAAGAGCGCCTTTCTGGCCAACATGAGCCATGAGATTCGCACCCCGTTGAACGGCATTCTGGGCATGATGAATCTGGTGCTCGATAGCAAACTGGACGCCGAGGCACGCGAGTACGTTTCCATGGCCAAGGGTTCTGCCATGTCACTGCTCGAAATCGTCAACGACGTGCTGGATTTTTCCAAAATCGAAGCGGGCGGAGTCGAGTTGGCCTATGTGCCGTTCACACTGGAATCGGCGTTGGGCGACAGCATCAAGGTCATGGCCTTGCGGGCCAAAGAAAAATACATTGAATTCCGCGTGATTGACGAAACCGGGTTGAGCAGAAACTTGATGGGCGACCCCGGTCGTTTGCGTCAAATCGTCGTCAATCTCGTAGGCAACGCCATCAAGTTCACGAACCGCGGCACCGTCGAACTACGGATGGTTTCCATTGGCGAAACACCTGACAAAGTCAGCTTGCGCTTTTTGGTTGCCGATACCGGCATTGGCATCTCGGCGGAACAACAGAAAGGCTTGTTCCAGTCATTTGCCCAAGCCGACTCTTCGATCGAACGCATCTATGGGGGCACCGGCCTTGGCTTGGCCATTTCCAAGGGCCTGGTCCAACTCATGCAGGGCACCATTCGGGTGACCAGCGAACCTGGACACGGCAGCGAGTTTTCGTTTGACTTGGGCTTTGATCTGGACCGGCGGCTATTGCCCCGCAACGAACCTGAAGCCAGCAAGGCGGCAACGGAGCAAGCGCTTGCGGGACTGCGAGTATTGGTCGTCGAAGACAACCCGATCAACCGGTTGATTGTGAATCGCCTGCTAGCCAAGCGCGGTTACCAAGTGAGCGAAGCTGCCAACGCGTTGACCGGGCTGGAACTTATTGAAACCGAACGTCCCGATCTGGTGCTGATGGATTTGCAACTTCCGGGCATGGGTGGTCTGGAGGCCGTATCCATCCTGCGCAATTCGCCTGGCAAGGTCAGCCGCACGCCGGTGATCGCCCTGACTGCGCACGTCATCATTGGCGATCGTGAGCGCTGTCTTGCTGCGGGCATGAATGGCTATGTGGGCAAGCCCTTCACCATTGAGAGCCTGCAAGCGGAAATTGCGCGGGTCGTGGGCGAGGTGCAGATTACCCCGGTCGCGTCAGCGCCGGTACTGCCGACGCAACCCTTTAGGCGCGCCATGGAGGGGCTGGATGGCGACATCGACATGTTTAGCGAAGTGGCCGTGGTAGCCATCACCACGTTCACATCGGCCGCGCGTCGGATGAAAGAATTCGCAGAAGCGAAAAACATGGATGCCATGGGTGAATTGGCCCACCAACTGAAGAGCAATTGGGCTCTGTACGCCGAGCCTGGGGATGAAACGGTCCCCGAACAATTGATGGCAGCGGTGAAGGAAGGCGACGCCGCACTCGCGACCAAGTTAGCATCACGGTTTAGCGGGCTCTTGTTGAACACTGCGATCGCATTGGGCACCTGGGTACACGAACATGAGAAAGCAACAAGCGAATGAGTCAAGGGACTGAAAAACTGATTCTTCTGGTGGAAGACGACGAACTGTCGGCCTTCTCCTTGAAGCTCTTTATGGAGAAGCGTGGCTATCGGGTGGAGCTTGAACCGCGGGGTGACCGCGCAGTAGCCCGCATCCTCGATTTGAAGCCGGATGCCGTGGTACTGGACTGCAATTTGCCGGGCAAAGACGGATTTGAAATCTGCCGTGATGTGCGTGCGCAATATGGCGGTGCCATTTTGATGCTCACCGCGCGCACGGATGACGTGGAGCAGGTGTTGGGTCTGGGCATGGGCGCAGACGGCTACCTGGCCAAGCCCGCGACCCCCCATCTGGTGATGGCCCACCTGGCGGCGCTGCTGCGTCGCCCGCCAAGCCCACAGGATGCCGAGGTGTACGAATACCGGTTCGGACAGTTCTCCATCAGCCGTGCCACGCGCACCGTGCGCCTGACGGGGAAGGAAATTTTCTTCAGCACGGTTGAGTTCGATCTGCTCTGGCTACTGGCCAGTCGTGCCGGGCACATCCTCTCCCGTGACGACCTGACCATCGGTTTGCGGGGCGTGGAATACGACGGCATGAACCGCTCCATTGATATGCGAGTCTCACGCCTGCGCAAGGCGCTGGGAGACGAAGCCGACAATCCGCAACGGATCAAGACGGTGCGCGGCAAAGGCTATTTGTTCAGTCCTACCGACTGGGACTGATCCGGCACGGCGGCGCCGTCATGGCCGCCAACAGGTTACGCGTCGTTACAGAAGCCACACCATATTGCTGTGGCCGAATGACTATAGACATACCGGGCCTGGCTTCAATTTCAATACTCTTCAGGCATCAGGATTGCACCCTTAGCGGGGCCCTGCAATTTCATTCTTTTGTCTGAGGGGTATGTAAATGAACAAACAACAAGAGCGGCTCATCCAGGAAACGATGGACACCCAGCGCCAACTGGTTCGCGAAGGGCTCGATCGCCGCAAATTGATGAAACTCGGCGTGATGAGCGCCAGTACCGGCATGTTGTTGCCGATCTCTGGCTTGAGCCTGCGCGCTGAAGCGGCCGTCATCGCCTGCCCTGTCCCTGGCGTGGACATGATCAGCCCGAAGACAACGCCCTTCAAGGACGAGTTTCAGCGCCTGGAAGAAATGACGCCCACCTACACGGTGCAAAGCAGCGTTAGCGAATTGGCCGACCCCACCAAGCTGCAGATGATGCGTGGCGGCGCCCCCACCAGCGCACCCTCACATGCGCTTGACTCCAAGCTGCGTCTGCTGAAAGAACACCCCGAGCTAGCCACAGCAACGCCACACCCCAATCTGGCGCACCAGGCTTGGGACGGCACTGACAAGAACACCGGCTTGCTGAATCCGCCCAAAGACATTTACGAACTGCGTGCCCTCCAGCACAAGCACGTTTGGCACAGCGACATGCCGGCTGGCCAGGGCGGGCAGTTGGCCTGGGGCTTTGCTGATCGCGAATTTGATGACAAAAACTCGGTAACCGGCAAGTCCGGCGGTCACTGCACCGGCGTGCCCGGCCCGGTGTTCCGCCTGCGCTATGGACGTTCGCACCTGGTGCGCATCTACAACGAGTTGCCCAACTCCGCGCAAGATGCCGTATCGGCCCTGGGCTTCGGCACTTCCACCATTTGCACCCACGTACACAACCACCATACGCCTTCTGAAAGCGATGGTGGTCCGCTGTACTACAACTACGCCGGCCAGTTCTGGGACTACCACTACCCCAACCTGTATGCCGGTATCAATCAGGGTTTTGTATCGCCCAAAGCGGGCGTGCGCGGCGACTACCGCGAGGCCCTGGGTTCGCTCTGGTTCCACGACCACAAGCACGACTTCACCTCGCAAAACGTGTACGCCGGTCTGTTTGGCGCCTGCCCGATCTATGACGAAGTGGACACCGGCGATGAAACCGTGGTCGGCACCACGGGCATCCGCTTCCCCTCGCACTCGCAGGATGCCAAAAGCTATCCCTACGAATTTGACGTGCCCATGTTCTTCCACGACCGCCAGTTCGACCCCAAGGGTGTGGACTTCTTCCCGCTGGCCTGTCTGGACGGCGCGCTGGGCGACAAGCTCACCGTCAACGGCACGATTCAACCGTACTTCAAGGTACAGCCGCGCAAATACCGCATCCGTATGTACAACGGTGGCCCGACACGTTTCTACTGGTGGTGGATGCGCCAGGGCGCAACCGGTAGCACCTACCTGCCCATGACCGTGATTGCCAACGACGGCAACCTGTTGCCCAACGCCGCCGTGGTGACCAACTTCAAGCAATCCGTGGGTGAACGCTTCGATCTGATCATCGACTTCTCACAGTTCAAGGTTGGCACAGAAATTTTCATGACCAACCGCGCTGAGCAAACCAGCGGTCGCGGCCCGAACGGCAAACTGCTGACCACCGGCCAGGATGCGCTCAAGTTCATCGTCGAGGCCGCACGCCCCGGCCTGACCGACGCCAGCACCAAGATTGTCAAAGGTACTCCGCTGCGTCCGATGCCTGCCGCGATCAACACCAAGACTTCCAAACTCAAACAGTGGGTATGGGGCAGTTCTTCGGGCAGTTGGAATGCAAACGGAGTCATCTACGACCGCTATGCAAAGCCTTACGAAGTGAAGGAAGGCTCCTCCGAAATTTGGGAACACAAGAATGGCGGCGGCTCCTGGTCGCACCCGATTCATCCGCACTACGAAGAGGGCCGCATCCTCAGCTACAAAGGTGCCGCACAACCCGACCCCACGGCTGCATTGCAAGCCGGCCGCAAAGACGTGTACCGCCTGGACCCCAGCGCCACCATCACCACGGCGATGCGCTTCCGCGACTACAAGGGCATTTACCCCATGCACTGCCATAACGTGGTTCACGAAGACCACGGAATGATGGCCATGTGGAAGATCGTCTAAGTCCGGTTCACGCACCAGAAAAATCAAGGGGATAGCTATGAATCGGAGAAAGTTTCTCGGCGCGAGCCTGCTTGGCCCGGCAGCCACCCTCGGCTTAACCAGTGCGCTGGTATCGCCCCAGGCCATGGCTGCGCAGGCAAACGCACAGCGTCCGCTGTCCTACGCGGCACGCCACGGCTTGTTGCCCAATGTGCCGCTGGTGGCCCACACCGGTGAGACTTTTCATTTCTATGACGATCTGGTGCGCGACCGCATTGTGTTGCTCAACTTCTTTGTAGTGGGTTGCAGCGAGGGGCGCTGCCCCACCACCAATGCCAACCTGCGCAAGGTGCAAGACATGTTTGGCGACCGCATGGGCAAGGACGTGTTTTTCTACTCCGTAACCTTGCAACCCGAGCTGGACACCGTGCCGATACTGAAAGAGTACGCGGAAGATATTTTCGAAGTCGGTCCGGGCTGGTTGTTCCTGACCGGCCAGCAAACGGATATTGACACGCTGCGCCGCGCACAAGGCTTTGTCGATCCAGACCCTGAGCGTGACCGCGATGTCACCTTGCACAGCAGCACGGGTCGCTTGATTGATGACAACAAGAACCGCTGGGCCATGGTCCCGTTGGCCACGTCAGCCCGCAATGTGTACACCGTACTCAATACGCTTTGATATGGGCGGCCCATGCGTTTCCCCTATTTTTTCGTGGTCCGCACACACGCCCTTTTGGGAATAAAACTATGTACTGCGCTGCTATGCCTTCTAGCTTTGCACACCGCTCACGCCAACACCACGGAGACGGAATGGGCGGAACCGGCGCCACCAACCGCAGCCCAACTATTTGAACAAGGACAGGTCGCGCTGGTGGGCGGCTTGTTTGAAGATTCCCTCAACCTGTTCCGCAAGGCCGCCACGGCCGGAAACAGCGCGGCCATGTCCGCTCTGGGTGATCTGTACCAACAAGGCCTGGCCGTAGCCCGCAGCGACCGCGATGCGCTGGCATGGTATCGCCGCGCTGCAGCAACCGGTGATGCAGACGCTCAGGCCCGCCTCGGCCTGGCGTTGGTACGCCACGGTTCGCCCGCAGACCAAAAGTCCGGGCTTGCCCTGATCCGCCAGTCGGTAGCGGCCCATAGCGCCCACGGCCAATACGCGCTCGGCACTTTGCTTTTGCAGGGCACGGTGGTGGCCAAAGACGAAGACGCAGCCATCAGCCTTCTCAGTGCGGCCGCCAACCGGGGTGAACTGGCAGCACAGAGCCTGCTGGGCCAAATGTATTTGGACGGCCATGCGGTGCAGAAGCATGGCGACATGGCTTTTGAATTGCTAAGCGAGGCAGCCCGCCAAGGCGACGCAGAGGCGCAGTACCGACTGGGCACTCTGTTTGCCGAGGGCTGGGTAGTGGAGCGCGATGAGCATGAGGCGGCCTATTGGTATGAACGGGCCGCTGAACGGGGCAACCTGGAAGGCCAAGCGCGCCTTGCGGTGCTGTTGTTACAGGGCGAAAAGGTCCATCGCGACCCGTTGCGCGCGATTGAGCTGCTACGCCACGCCGCTACACAGGGCATTGCACTGGCGCAATTTCATCTGGGACTTTGCATGTTGGAAGGGCGCGGCGTGCCGCAAGACCCTGCCCAAGGCCAAAGTCTTTTGCGACAGGTGGCCAAGTCGGGACTGCCCGAAGCCACTCTCTACCTCAAGGAACATTCATTATGAAAAAGCGCAACACCTCCTGGGTGAAACCGCTTGCGACCACCTTGGTGATCGCCGCGCTGGCATCGACCACCGCAGCAACAACGCCAAAGACGAAAGCGGTGCCAACGGCCTCCGAGTGGCAACACCGTCCGATCGAACAAGTCCAGGCCGACCCGAAAGACAAGGTGGACTTTGCGCGGATTCAAAGTGAATGCCTGCAGACTGCCGCGATCCACTTTGGCACGGATAGCCCCTGGACGTCTTGCCGCCTGGGTGCCACCGGCTTTGTGGCGACGATTGGCATTCAGGACTTCTACTACGCCGAATACTGTCTGATCGCCGCAGGCGACACCTGCGACAAACAGGCCCAGATTCTGTTTCGCAACCGCGCCTATCGCCCCGAAGCGTTTGCCGACATGACGCGCATGGACCCGGCCGGCACACGCTACGGCAGTCCGGTGCTGATTGGCACCGACAAAGAAAACGTGTTGACGACGACCGCGTTGGTACCCGGCGCCACGGTCAAGCAACGCCGCTTCTTTCGCTACGCACAAGAGCGTTGGATACCGATTGACGGCAAGGCCTGGTTGCAGCAGTTGCGTACGCAGCTACCCAAGGGCGTGCGCGTGCGGGTGCAGCCACAAGACGCGCTGCCCGATCCCCAAACCATGATGCTCAGCGTGCCGCTGTACCGCGCAGGCGATCGCACTTGCTGTGCCCGTGGCGGCAGTGCCTTGGTGCATCTGACCATTGAAGAGGGTCAACTGCAGTTGGCTGACTTTCGATTGGTTTCGGGGGCCCCATGAAGCACGCAGCCGCAGGCACTTTCATTCGCTGCTTGGATGCTGCGCTCATGGCCTTGGGGCTTTTGACCGCGACACCGACGATTCACGCAGCCCAGGTGTTGCGCTGGAATCTGGGCAGCACACCGGCGTTGGCCTTTGACACGCTGGATGGCAAACGATTCGACAGCAGCAGCCTGATGGGCAAGGTGGTGGTAGCCAACTTCTGGGCCACATGGTGTGCGCCCTGCCGAGAGGAGATGCCGGTGCTGGCCCAACTCGCGGCTTCCACACATGCACAGCCCGTCGAATATCTCTTGGTCAACACCGGCGACTCCAACACCGCCATCGAAAAACTGCGCAGCAAATTGCCGCCGGGCATGGCGTCTTTGAGGCTGTCCGCAGACGCGCAGGATTTTCGTTTTTCATCTTTACCTGCCACGGTGATTTTCGACAAACGCATGCGTGCGCGCTGGGTGGTGCACGGTGCCATGGACACCCACGGTGAGCCCGTGCGCAGACTGGTTGCAGAACTGATGGAAGAGGTCGCAGTGGACTCCGGCAAGCCCTTGAAAACCTTGCATTGAGCGGGTAATTGACATGCCGTTACACAGCCCTAACAAAGAAGCAACTGACACGCAAGCCTTGCGAAATTACGCTCAAGCTGTCATGGGAAAAGTGCGCAGTGCCATTCAGGAAATAGGTGCATTGCAGCATCCACCCGCAACCCTAAACACTCGCAAATCTGGAGCTGGATGTATATGAAATACACACACCAAAAAACTATTTTCAAACTAGTCGCCAGCGCAATTTTGACGTTGTCGTCTTGCGCGGCTCTGGCCCAGTCGGCTACTGCGGATGGAGAAATTCGCAAGGTCGATACACAAGCTAGCCGCGTGGTCATCAAGCACGGTGAATGGACGGGCATGCGCATGGGCGCCATGACGATGGCATTCAAGGTGCGCCCCACATCCCTGTTGGAAGGCCTCAAGGTCTCCGACAAGGTGCATTTCGTAGTAGAGCAAGAGGGCAATGACTTCATCGTCACTGCCATGGAAACCGTAACCCAAGAAGCCAGTTTGACGGCTGCAACCACACCTGTAAAAGGAAACTAAAGATGAAACCTGTTTTCAAAAAAACCATGGTCGCGAGCATCGCGGCCATTGTGCTGGCGCAACCTGCGCTGGCCGTATTGCAACGCATGGGGCCTGTCGATCCGGCCAACGGCTTTCCAGTTTGGTACCAAGACACCAATGGCCTGGCCTTGGAAATTTGTACGCCCGCCAATCTGACCGATTTCAACGCCGGTGTTTGCCCGGTACTGCCCGGTGATATTCCCCAGCAGGCCGACGGTTCGACCCTGTTGCCCGAGGTGTTTCCGAACAACTATTCGCATGAACACTTCTATTACATGGTCAACGCCCAGGTACCCACCGCCGGTTTGGACCCTAAGACGGGAGCAGTGGCTCCTGCACAGGGCGCCTTGACCTTTGTCGGCGGTATTGAAGCCACATTCAATACGCCTACGCCGGAAGTGGGCCAGCAGATTACCTTTAGTCGCTGGCGCGTGTTCCACACCAATCCGGCTTGCTCGGGTAGCTATACCTATTACACCCCGCACCGCGCTCCCAAGACCGTGACGGGTGTAGCCGGTGTACGCATCGCCGACACCGAAGACATCGGCATCGGCCCGACATTCGATGGTGCCATGACCGGCTCCAATGGACCGTTCGCACTGCGCTCTGCCACACCAGGCGGCCCGGCGGCGCCCTTCGCCACCGGCGCAGATGGCAAGAAATACATTGCGCTGGGCGACCTGGGTCCCATTACCGGTAGCAACGTGCCCAACCCCTTCCTGAACAGCACCCTGGCCTACATTCCGCCCCAAGTGCGCACCATGCCCATGACCAATTACGTCGGTCTGGTCGGCCCCGGTGTGGTTACAGGCGCTTGCGGCACCACCGAGGCCGCCTTCTCGATCAACGACATCACCCTGTTTGGCCGCGTCAATACTGCCGCTATTGCCAGTCGCACCAACATAGACCGCGCCACATACCGTGCCCTGGACTCCAATTCCGACGGTGTGCCCGATCGCTTCCAGATCGGCGCCTGGGCCAATGCCGTCAAGGAACTCGGCCGCCCCGAGCCAGTAGTTGCCCTGAGCCTGAACAAGGGTGACCCGGCCGATGCCGTCAACTCCACTGCTGAACTGGCAATGTTGAAGACCGCTGTAGTCACCACCGGCCCGGTTATCCCCGGACAAGTTGAAACACCGAAGTTCAACTTCTTCAATGGCGTGATCCAACCCACGGTGGTCGGCCAAGCCGGCCCCGCGTTCAATCACGCACGTGTGCGCACCACTACCGATGTGCCTCCCACCGTCGTGAATGTGCCCTTGGTAGACGAATTGCGCGTGACCGCAGCCAACTACAACAGCAACACCAAGGTGCTGACAGTGACTGCTGATTCGGGCGCCTTCTTGGCAGCACCGACGCCGGCGACGCAGACAGCAGCAGGTGCCGCTTGCTCAAACCCCTGCCTGACGCTGGACTCTTACGGCTTGCCAGCGAAAGACGCACTGGGCGTGGCCATCGACTACAAGATGAAGGTGGCAGCCGCCTCCAAATTCGCAGTGGCTTCTGTGACCATTCCTAACGTGCAGGTGCCACCGGCCTTTGTGACGGTGCGCTCCAGCGCGGGTGGCGCCGATACGGCACAAACCATGTACCTGGGTGCGGCAGCGGGCACGGCATCGTTCCAGAACGACGCGGCCTCCACCTACATGAATGTACCGGTGACGATTGATGTACTGGCCAACGACGTGGGAGTGGCTACTGTGCCCAACCTGCTGAGCTGCACGGCGCTGACCGGTGGCACCTGCGCCGTCCCGAATCCGACGGCAACCTGCACAGTAGGTACCGCCACGGCCAACTGCACCGCTCAGGGCGGCAAGCTGACCATTACTGGCAACACCATCACCTACACGCCCCGGGCCAACTTCGGTGGTGCTACCGACACGTTCTACTACCAGGCAGCCACCGTGGTGGGCACCACCACCAAGCGCGCGGCAGTGACCGTCAACATCGGCCTGCTCAATGGTCTGCCTGATGCACGTGACGACCTCGCGAATACCGCCGTGGCCGGTCTGCCAGTGACCATCGACCTGCTTGCCAACGACTTCGCCCCTGCCGGTGTAGACCTCACGACACTCCGCTTTACCTCCCAGCCACAGGACTTGGCGACGGGTACCACGGCTGCCGGTTCCGGTGTGTTTGTCAACGGCAAGCTGGTGTTCACGGCGCCTAGCGCTGGTACCTGGAACATGGCCTACACCTTCACAGACCAGGCTGGCATCACGGCTGACCAGGGTGTGGTGGCTGTCAACGCCATCGGCGCCGAACAGATCGGTGTGACCCGTGCGCTGTGGCGTGCTGGCCGGGCTCCTGCGCTGGGCACGGTGGCCGTCAATGGCACGGTGAACATCGCCCAAGGCCAGAGCCTGCAACTGCGTGTGCCCAATGCCGCCTCCGGCGCAGCCGGTTGCAACAACCCCACGCTGGGTACGCAAATTGGTGCAACGGTTGTGGGTGCCGGCGGTGCCTATGACTTCGGTGCCATCGCCCAAGCTGTGCGACCTGCAACTGTGTATGTGTACTCGCCCGCCTTCGGCGGCTGTACCCAGGCCAACGTGCAGTAAATAGCCAGTGCAGTGCAGTCACCCTGAGCGGTGACTGCCGATCTCCCCAAAAAGCCCCGTGGTCTTATGACTTCGGGGCTTTTTTCTGTTTCAAGCGTGGCAACGGTAAATGCCCATGCTGCACGCGTTTAGATGCGTGTGACAGGGCGTTACAAGCCAGCAACGATGCAGCAACTGACACGGAGGCTGCCGCTGCTTAGCATCAAACGAACGGTCAGGGAACGACTCCTTTTCCACGCATTTTTTCTAAAGGTCCACACCATGCGTAGAGCATTGCAAAAACTGTTAGCCACCACGCTGTGGGTGGCTGGCGCTTTACAGCCTGCTCACGCGGTATTGCAGCGCACAGGGCCTGTGGATCCCAGCCACGGGTTTCCCGCCTGGTACCAGGACAGCAACGGACTGGCGCTGGAGTTTTGCTCGCCTACCGAAATGGTGGACTTGAATGCCGGCATTTGCGCCATCCTACCGGCTGCACCGCCCGCGGGACTGACCACCCTGCCAGAGGTCTTTCCGGACAATTTCAGCCTGGAGCATTTCTACTATCTGCTCGATTCAGTCCTGACCACCGCGGGTCTGGACAAGAAGACGGGGACTCCCGTGGCAGGCGCCGGTCGCTTTAAATTCATCAACGGCGTGGAGGCTTCGTTCAACTCGCCCACGCCAGAGGCAGGGCAGCATATTGCCTTCAACCGCTGGCGCGTGCGGGTGGACAACCTGGCGTGCAGCGGCAACTTTACTTTCTACACGCCCAGCCGTTTGCCCAAAACCATTGCGGCCGTGGCTGGAGGCCGCATTGCTGACACCGAGGACATTGGCATTGGCGCCGGTTTTGATGGCGCACTGACCGGCTCGGTCGGGCCATTTTTGCTGAGAGCCACCACCCCGGGTGGAACGGCCGCCCCATTCGTTGCCGGCGCTGACGGCAAGCAGTATTTGTCATTGGGTACTCAGGGCGCCATCACGGGAAGCACCCAAACCAATCCGTTTCAGGGCAGCACGCTGGGCTATATCCCGCCCGAAATTCGCACGATGGGTGCCACCAACTATGTGATGGTTGTGGGCCCTGGTATTACCACCGGCAATTGCGCTGCGACCGAAGCGGTCTACTCGACTAACAATTTCAGCGTGTTTGGCCGTGTCAACACGGCGCCCATCGTTAGCCGCTCGGTCACCGAACGCGCAACCTACCGCGTGGTTGATAGCAATGCCGATGGCACGCCAGACCGTTTTCAGGTTGGCGCCTGGGCCAGTGCGTTGCAAGAAGTCGGCCGCCCTCTGCCGGTGCTGGCTCTGAGCTTGAACAAGGGTGACCCCGCGGACGCCGTCAATGCCACCGCCGAACTGAGCATGCTCTCACTGCCGGTCGCCCAGGCGGCACCTGCACCCGGCACCATGGCCACGCCCAAGTTCATCTACTTCAACGGCGTGATTCAGCCCACCGTTGCAGGCCGCGTATCACCGGCCTA
>CAKZJN010000328.1 GCA_936943465.1 uncultured Rhodoferax sp. | reverse complement strand
TAGGCCACGGCCACCGACTGGTTGCGCCGCTGCGACTGCGAAATGGCCTGCTGCAGGCGGTCGGCCAGCAGCACGCGGTTGGGCAGGTCGGTCAGTGCGTCGTAATGCGCGATGTGTTCGAGCTGCTTGTGGTGCTCCATCATCGGCGTGATGTCGGTGAACAGGGCCACGTAATAGCTCAGGCGCCCGTTGGCATCGTTGACGGCACTGATGGTCTGCAGCTCGGCATACACCTGACCGTTCTTGCGCCGGTTCCAGACTTCGCTGTGCCAGTGCCCGTGGGTCTTGAGGCTTTCCCACATCGCGGTGTAGTACTCGGCCGGCTGGCGACCCGACTTGAGAATGCGCGGGTTCTGCCCAATGACCTCGTCGCGCGCATAGCCGGTAATGCGGCTGAAGGCGTCGTTGATTTCGATGATGTTGCCGCCCGGGTCGGTAATCATGATGGCTTCGCGCGAGTGGTTGAACACACTCGCCGCCAGCTTGAGGCGCTGCTCGGCATGTTTTCGGTCGTCGATGTCCTGCACTGCGGTAACGAAGTACAGCGGATGGCCTTGCGCGTCGCGCAAGATGCGAGCCGACAAACTCACCCAGACATGCTTGCCGCTTTGGTGGACGTAGCGTTTCTCGACCAGATAGTTATCGATCTCGCCGGCCACCATGCGCGCGGCCGCTTGCCTGTCCTGCACCAGGTCTTCGGCCAGGGTGACGCGTTGAAAGTCAAAACCCTGGTTCAAAATATCTTCGCGGGTGTAACCCAAGATGTCGCAATAGCGCTGGTTGATCTGCAAAAACTTGCCCTGCGGCGAAAGCTGCGCAATGCCGATGGCGGCGTTGTCAAACACGGCGCGAAACAGCGCTTCGCTCTCCTGAATCACCCGGTTCTTCTCTTCGGTCTCGGCATGAAACCGGGAAAACAGCGTGTTGGTCCAGCGCGCAAAGGCATACGACGCGGCCAGCCCCGAAGTCAAAGCAATCAGCAGCGCCACCATCAGTTGCGACCAGCGCTGCTGGTTGGCGTCGGACTGGTTGCGAATTTCTTCGCCCAAGGCCCCTTGCAACTCATCGTCCTGAATACTGGCCGCCAGGATCCAGCCCCAAGGCTCCACCTTGCGCACCAGCGCGGTCTTGGACAGCACTTCCGCAGCACCGGGAACCGTCCACGGGTAATGCACCAAGCCGCCCCCTTCCTGGGCTTTCTTCAGGATCAGCGCCACCGCATCGCGCCGCTGCGCCTCGAATTCGCGGATATTTTTTCCTTCCAGCGTGCTATCGGAAGGTGACAGCAACGAGGTGCCTTGTCCATCCAGGATGGCGATGTAGCCACTGGCGCCAAAGCGTTGCGTACGCAGGCGGGCAATCGCCTCCTGCTGTTGCAGTTGCTCCCATTTGGAGGTGTAGTCGCCGGTGCCAATCAGCCAGTTAAACGGAGCAAACAGGCGCACGTAGGCCAACTTGTCTTCCATCACCTTGGGGTTGTCGGGCGAATACCAGCGGTAGCTGGAAAAGCCCTCGCCCTCGGGTTTGCGGGCCGCATCAATCAGGCCCCGCATGATGTAGTGGCCCCGGTCATCGCGGTTGTCCAGATTGGTTTTGCCCTCCAGTTGGGGCGCTATCGGCAGCAGAATGAACTTGCCGTTCAGGTCATCAATGAAGTAGTACCCGCGTCCCTCAAAAAAGCGCACGCTGCGCAGCGCCTCGGTAATCGTGCGTTGCACTTCGGCGGCCGGTTTGCGCTTGATTTCGCGGTCATAAATTGACTGCGCGATGTGCATGGCGGTGTCCACCTGCTCACGCAGACTGCGGCGCAAAACGTCATCGGTACGGCGACGGGCGAATTCGAGGTAGCTGACGGCCGAATCCATCTCGGCGTTCAGTCGCAACTCCTGTTGGGCGCGTAAGGAGCGCGCAATGCGCTCCAGTGAACTCTGGTGCTCGGCCGCGCTGCGCCAGACAAAAAAGGCACCCAGCGCCAACGTCAACAGCAGGACGATCAGCAGCGTCCCGACCATGTGCAGTCGGGGAATGGTTCGCTCATTGGCAACGATGCGCAATTGCTTTGACCTCCAATAATCCGTCTGTCGATGCATTTTTGAACACCCATCAGACCCCATTCCCAAGCGCTGGACTATACCCACTTACCCTGCCAAAAGGGCCTCTGCGCCAGTAGTTCCACAGGCTTTATTGACGCCGATCAATATCAAAAAAAGCACTTTTCTTTAAGGTTGCCTGTCCGGCGAGTTGGCGCCGCCCCCTACCATGATCAAGACTTTCGCCGTTGCCTGGCCGTTCGGGCTATTTGCGCAATGCGTGCTTCCGCAGCGATGCGCGTGGCTGGCAATGGAATGTCCGCCAGGCGGCCCGTAAGAGGACGCTGCGATGCCCTGGTTCCGACTCCGCGCCACCGGGCCCAGCACGGCCCTGGCGGTGGCCATTGTGTGTCTGGCCATGCTGGGCTCCTTCTTTTACTGGTCCAAATTGGCGGATCTGCACTCCACCGAATATGTAGCGGCGCTGGACCGCAATGAGCAACGCGCCAAGCAGTTGTCCGAGGCGGCGACCCAGCAATTTGATGGCACGCTGCGCAGCGCCGATTCGGCGCTGCAATACCTGCGCGATGTGTACCTCAGCGACCGGGGCGGCTTTGACCAGGCGGTGCATCTGGTGCTGGCCAATTACCCGGAAGGGATGCTGGACATGGTGGTCATTACCGGGCCCGATGGCTACGTCACTTACGCCTCCAAGGGCCCGGCAAAGCGCCTCTACCTCGGGGACCGGGAGCATATTCAGGTGCACCGGTCTGGCTCGGCAGACCGGCTGTTCATCAGCCGCCCGTTAATGGGCCGAATTGGCGACCAAGCCATCGTTCCGGTTTCGCGGCCGATTCGAAAGAACGGCAAGTTCCTGGGGGTGATCAGCATGCCCTTGCGGCCCCAGTATTTCGCCGACAAGTTCAGCGCATTACAAGTGGAACCGGACGACGTGCTATCGATCGTGCACGAAGACGGAAGCTTCATCGCCCGCAACCATCGCCTGGAAGAAGCGCTGAAAACGCGATTGCCCCCCAGTCGCCCCTTCCTGAATGCTGCACCCGGCATGCGCGGCGTATTCCGCGATGTTTCCAAGGTGGATCACAAGCCTCTGGTGTTTGCCTGGCGGCGCCTGGCGCAATGGCCGGTCAGCATCGTGGTGGCGGTGAACGAGGCGGCCGAGCTGAGCCGGCTTACCACGCGACAGGCGCGTGAGCGCGAGCGTGCGGGCCTGGCCATCGGCGTGGTGCTGTTGGCCGCACTGGCCATCGTGGTCCTGGTGCTTCGCCTGTCGCGCAAGAGCATTCAACTGGCCGAGAACGAGGGCCGTTTCCGGAACTTCTTTGAAAAGAATGGTTCGGTCATGCTGCTGATCGACCCCAAGAGCGGCCGCATCGAAGACGCCAATGCGGCAGCCTGCCGCTTTTACGGCTACAGCGAAAACGCCCTATGCGCCATGCCGATCAGCCAGATCAACACGCTTTCGCCCGAGGAAATACGCGCTGAAATGGAACACGCCACCCACGAGGAGCGCAACTACTTCAACTTCCGGCACCGGCTGGCCAGCGGGGAGGTATGCGAGGTGGAGGTGTACTCCACACCGGTGGTGGTGAATGCCCGTCCTGTGCTGTTCTCCATCGTTCACGACATGACCGCGCGCCGTCGGGCCGAGGCAGAACGCCGCCTGCTGGCGCAGGCGGTCGAGCAAAGTCCGGTGGCCATTGTGGTGGCCCGCCCGGACGGCTCCATTGAGTACGTCAACGACGCCCTGTGCCTCACCTCGGGCTACAGCCCCGAGGAGGCCCGCGCGCTGGGCGCCCACACGCTGATGTCCGACGACTCCGACCCCGCATCTTTTGAGGCGCTGTGGGAACGTGTTGGACGAGGCGAGCCCTGGAAAGGCACGTTTCAGAGTGTTCGCAAGGACGGCTCGCGCGTGTGGGAGAGTGCCCAGATTGCGCCGGTACTGGGTGACCATGGGGACATCACGCACTACCTCGCGGTGAAAGAAAACATTAGCGAGCGCAAGCTCGCCGAAGGGCAACTGCTGGAATTGCAAGCCCGCTTGCAGGCCAGCCACAACATGCTGGAGCGCCTGTCGCAAAACGTGCCCGGCGTGATTTACCAGTTCCGCCGGTTCCCCGACGGCCACTCCAGCTTCCCTTACGCCAGCCAGGGCATTGAGGAAATTTACGGGGTCAGCGCCAAAGAAGTCTTGCAGGACGCGGCCGTGGTGTTTGAGCGCCTGCATCCGGACGACCTGGAGGCGGTGGCCCAGTCCATCCGGATTTCGGCAGAGGCATTGACGCCCTGGCACCTGGACTACCGGGCCATCCACCCCCACCACGGGCAGCGCTGGCTGAGCGGTGTGGCCAACCCCACCCGGCTGGAAGACGGCAGCGTGCTGTGGCACGGGTTTATCAAGGACGTGACCGACCGCAAGTTGCTGGAGCAGTCGGTGCTGGACCGCAGCCGCGACATGAACACCATTCTGGACAACTCCAGCGTGGGCATCTCGTTCGTGAAGAACCGCTTCCAGATCTGGGCCAACCGCCGCATGGCGGAAATGTTTGGCTACCGCATGGAAGACATGCCCAACCTCAGCACGCGGCCGTTCTACCCGACGCAGGAGGCCTACGACGAATTGGGCCGCGCCGGCTATGCCAGCCTGTCCCGCGGCGAGCGCTTTGTGGCCGAGCAGCAAATGCTGACGCGCCAGGGACAAACCCTGTGGGTGCGTATGTCCGGCAAGGCCGTGGAGGCCCACCATCTGGAGGCCGGCAGCATCTGGATCTTTGAGGACATCACCGAGCAGAAAAAGGTTGAGACGCGGCTGACGCTGGCGGCCAGTGTGTTCACCCATGCGCGCGAAGGCATCATGATCACCGATGCGCAGGGCACCATCATCGACGTCAACGAAACCTTCTCGCAAATCACCGGCTACACACGCGACGAGGCCTTGGGCCACAGCCCCCGCATCCTCAAGTCGGGCCGTCAACCCGCCGAGTTCTATGCCGCCATGTGGCGCAGCCTGATTGAGAAGGGCCACTGGTACGGCGAGGTCTGGAATCGCCGCAAAACCGGCGAGGTGTATGCCGAGATGCAGACCATCAGTGCCGTGCGCGACGCAGCCGGCACCACGCAGCAATATGTCTCGTTGTTCAGTGACATTACGGCCCTGAAAGAGCACGAAGCTGAACTGGAGCACATTGCCCACTACGACGCGCTCACCCAGTTGCCCAACCGCGTACTGCTGGCCGACCGGCTGCGTCAGGGCTTGATTCAGAGCCAGCGGCGCAAGCATTCGCTGGCCGTGGTGTTTCTGGATCTGGACGGGTTCAAGGCGGTCAACGACGTGCACGGCCACGCCGCCGGAGACAAACTGCTGATTGAAATCGCCCTGCGCATGAAGGCGGCGCTGCGCGAGGGTGACACGCTCTCGCGCATTGGCGGCGATGAGTTTGTGGCCATCCTGGCCGACCTGGAGCGGGTGGAATCCTGCCAGCCGGTACTGGAGCGCATGCTGCTGGCCGCCAGTTCGCCGGTGGACCACGGCGGCCAGTTACTGCAGGTATCGGCCAGCATGGGCGTCACCGTCTTTCCGCAAGATGGCTCGGACGCCGACCTGCTGATGCGCCAGGCCGATCTGGCGATGTACTCCGCCAAGCTGGCCGGCAAGAACCGGTACCACATGTTCGACGTGGCACAGGACCGGGCACTCAGAAGCCGGCGGGAGTCGGTGGAGCGTATCCAGAAGGGGCTGCAGGAGCAGGAGTTTGTCTTGTACTACCAGCCCAAGGTAGACCTGCGCACCAACGTGGTGGTGGGCGTGGAGGCACTGATCCGCTGGCAGCACCCGCAGCACGGGCTGATGTTGCCGGGCGAGTTTTTGCCAGTCATTGAGGACCACGCCTGCAGCGTCGAACTCGGTGAATGGGTCATCACCTCGGCGCTCAAGCAAATCAAAGCCTGGCAAGCCCAGGCACTGGACTTGCCGGTCAGCATCAACATCGGGGCGCAGCAGTTGCAGGACGAACACTTTGCCGAGCGCCTGCGCAGCCTGTTACAGACCCAGCCCGATGTGGCCGCCAACCGCCTGGAAATTGAGGTGCTGGAAACCAATGCGCTGCGCGACCTGATCCGGGTGGGCGGCACCATGCGGACGTGCCACGGACTGGGCGTGCGGTTTGCGCTGGATGACTTTGGCACCGGCTATTCCTCGCTCACCTACCTGAAGCACCTGCCAGCCCACACGCTCAAGATTGACCAGAGCTTTATCCGCGACATGCTTACCGTGGAAAGTGACATGGCGATTGTGGCCGGCGTGATTGGTCTGGCCCGCGCTTTTGATCGCAACGTCATTGCCGAAGGGGTGGAAACACAGGCCCACGCCCAGTTGCTGCGCTCGCTGGGTTGCGAGGTCGCGCAGGGCTTTGGCATCGCGGTGCCAATGCCCGCCGCCGCTTTGCCCCACTGGCTGCTAGCCTGGCACGCCGACCCGCGCTGGTTGGCCTGAGCCACCGTTCACGCGCTGGCCTTTACCCCTTGGGCAGCCACTTGGCCAGCGTGGTGCCAAGCAGTTGCAAGCCCAGGGGCTTGCTCAGGTAATCGTCCATGCCGGCATCGAGGCAGCGTTGGGCATCGCCATGCATGGCGTTGCCAGTTACCGCAATGATGACCAGGCGTGCATCCGGTGACTCTTCGTCGCGGATCGTGCGGGTCAACTCGAAACCGTCCATGCTGGGCATACGGCAGTCGGTCAGCAACAAGGCCACTTGACCCTTGCGCCATTTTTCCAGCGCCTGTTCGCCGTTTTCCGCCACATCGACTTCATAGCCGAGCATGCGCACCTGCACCGACAGCAAGTCCCGGTTGATTTCGTTGTCATCGACCAGCAGGATGCGGTGGGACTTGCCACCTGGCGTAGCGGGCAACGGCTTGCCGGGCTGCACAGGCAAAGCCAATGCCTGGCCGACAGCCGGCACCGCGGGCGCATCCACCGCCTGCAAGGGCAACTCCACCGTAAAGGTACTGCCCTCGCCCCAGACGCTTTCCAGGGTAATTTGGCCCCCCAGCAAGCCCACCAAACGCCGGCAAATCGCCAGCCCCAAACCCGTGCCGCCGAACTGGCGGCTGATGCTGTTGTCGGCTTGGGTAAAGGCCTCGAACAGTTGTTCCACCCGTTCGGGCTTGATGCCGGTGCCGTTGTCCGTGACACGCAGGCGCAAGCCCGGCGTGCCATCTGCACGTTGGCACGCGGCCCCCTGCACGCTCACCTGGCCCGCACGCTCGGACGTACTCTGGGTGAATTTCACGGCATTGTTGACCAGGTTCAGCAGCACCTGACGCAGACGATTCGGGTCGGTCAGGAACCACGCTGGCAGCGACGGGTCCAGTTGTGCGCTGAGTGCGATGCCATGCGCCCGGGCATTGCCTTGCTTAAGCTGCAAAACGCTGTCAACCACTTCCGCCAGATTGACCGGAATGTTCTCAAGTTCCAGCTTGCCGGCCTCAATTTTGGAAAAATCCAGAATGTCGTTGAGGATCGTGAGCAAGGTTTTTGACGACAGCGCAAGGGTCTGCACCATGCGTTGCTGTTCGGGCTGCAACGCGGTGTGCTGCAGCAGTTCCACCGTGCCCAGAACGCTATTCATCGGAACGCGGATTTCATGGCTGACATGCGCCAACAATTCTGACTTCGCCTGCGTCTTGGCCTCGGCTGCCAAGGCCCGGTAGCGGTCATCAATGGCATCCACACAGAAGCGCAGGTTGTTGGTGAGCTCCTCCAGCAAACGCACCTCGTCTTGTGTGAAGGGATTGGTGTGGGTTGCGACCAGCGTCAATACGGCGCGTTCACCCGACTTCAGGCTAAACGGAATGGCAATACGCGAATTCAGCCCGGAAACCCCGTGGTCCGGAACGACCGCCTGACTGGCGCTGTCCGAGGCGTTGTTCATGTGCGTCCGCCCGGTGCGTATGGCTGCACCGGTCACGTCTTGCCCAAGCGGAGAATCGCTGCTCCAAGAGAACTGCAGTTCGTCCATCACCTCCATGTCAAAGCCCGAATGCGCCACCGGCGCAATGCTCTTGCGCGGATCATCCTGTGCAATGCCCACCCAGGCCAGCGCATATTGGCAACCCTCGCAAATCAGCTTGCAAATGCCCTGCAGCATTTGCGCACGGTTCTCCGCTTTGGCCAGGGTGATGTTGGAATCCGTGACCAGGCGCAAGGCGCGCTCGATCTTGTCGCGTTGCGCATGGGCCTC
>CAKZJN010000327.1 GCA_936943465.1 uncultured Rhodoferax sp. | reverse complement strand
ACCGCTTTGAGTGGGGATGCGCCACTTCGTCTTTTCAGATTGAGGGTGCCAGCACCGCCGATGGCAAGGTGCCCAGCATCTGGGATAGCTTTTGCGCGGAGCCCGGTCGCATCCTTGATGCCAGTGATGGACAGGTGGCCTGCGACCATTACCACCGCTTTGCCGACGACGTGAAGCTGATGGCGGATCTGGGCTTCAGGCACTACCGGTTTTCTATCGCCTGGCCCCGCATTACCCGCGCCGACCACAGCCTGAACCCGGCCGGACTGGACTTTTACAAACGCCTGCTGGACGCCATGGAGCAGCACGGAATAACGCCCAACGCCACCCTGTTTCATTGGGACCTGCCGGCGCATCTGGAGGGCGGCTGGATGAACCGTGAAACGGCCTACCGCTTTGCCGATTACGCCGACCTGGTAGCACGCCATCTGGGCGATCGCCTGCCCCGCGTCGCCAGCCTCAATGAGCCCTGGTGCTCGGCCTTTCTCGGCCACGACCTGGGGGTTTTTGCGCCCGGCGTTCAAAGCCGCCCGCAGTCGCTTGTGGCGGCTCACCACCTGATGCTGGCACATGGACTGAGCCTGCAAGCCTGGCGTGCGGTGCGCAGCGAGACGCTGCTGGGCATCGTGCTGAATCCTGAGCTGTGCGATCCGGCTACGCAAGCTGCCGCAGATGTGCAAGCGGCCCGCATGGCCGAGCTGGAACGCAATGATTGCTTTTTGAACCCCTTGTTTGGCCGCGAGTGGCCCGACGCGTTGCTGCAACAAATCGGGGACCAGGCAGGCGCGCGACACGAGGGTGACCTCGCCCTCTGCGCCCAACCGCTCGACTTTATGGGCCTGAATTACTACACCCGTTCGATCGCCTGCGCCCCGGCAGGCGGTCGCGACCGGGAGCGTGGCTACACCTTTGTTGCACCCACAGCCCCCAAGCCACTGACCGACATTGGCTGGGAAATTTACCCCCAGGGGCTGACGCGCGTGGTGCACCAGTTGCTGGATCAGTGGCCATTGCCGCCACTCTGGATTACCGAAAATGGTGCAGCCGACAACACGGGTGTTTCCGATGGCGGCGTGAACGACCACATGCGCTGCGACTATCTGGAGGCCCACTTCGCGGAGGTGGCCGGATTGCTGCGCAGCGGCGTCGACCTGCGCGGCTACTACGTATGGAGCCTGATGGACAACTTTGAATGGGCGCAGGGGTACAGCCAGCGCTTTGGAATCGTGCATGTTGACTTTTCCACCCAAAAGAGAACCCCGAAAAAAAGTGCCCTGATGCTGCAACGACTGCTGCAGACGCGTTAACCGCCCTTGACCGAGCCCGACAAAAGGCCGCGAACAAAGAAGCGCTGCAATGAGAAGAACACCGCCACCGGAACCGCGATCGACACAAACGCGCTGGCGGTCAATATTTCCCAACTCTCGCCACGCGAACCCAGCAGGTCATTGAGCTTGATGGT
>CAKZJN010000326.1 GCA_936943465.1 uncultured Rhodoferax sp. | reverse complement strand
GCAGAACGTGGTGCCTATCTGGTCGACGGCCTGGGCCACTGCATGGAATGCCACAGCGCCCGCAATGCGCTGGGCGCTCGCAGCAGTCGGCCCACCGGCAACGTGTTGCCGGGAAGCCGCTGGTACGCCCCCTCCCTGGGAGATGCGGCCGGTGCATCGGTGGCCGCATGGTCACCCGACGAGGTGGTGGCGTTGTTGAAAACCGGCATTAGCGCGCGGGGTAACGCCAGCGGCCCGATGGCCGAGGTGGTGCAGCACGGCACCCAGTACCTGCAGGAAGCAGACGCCCGGGCCATGGCTGCGCACCTGAGCACCTTGCCACAGACGCCTGTGGCAACTGCCCAAAAGGCCGACGCCAGCGCACTGCCGCAAGCTGGTGCTGCGCTGTATGAACAGCACTGCGCCGAGTGCCACGGCTTGCAGGGCGAAGGCCACGCCGGTGCCTACCCGGCGCTGGCCGGCAACCGCGCGGTGTTGCAGGGCCAGACCAACAACCTGATCCTGACGGTTTTGCAGGGCGGATTTTCCGCATCCACCGCCGGCAATCCCAGGCCCTACGGCATGCCGCCCTTCAAGCTCGCTCTGGGTGATGCCGACATGGCCGCGCTGCTAACCTACGTGCGCGGTGCCTGGGGCAATCAGGCTTCCGCGGTGAGTGAGTTTGATATAAATAAGCTACGCTGATCCAAGCCCAACCGATGCCCTGCACCACCTCCTCCCCGCCCGCCACGGTTTGCCGCCAGACCCCTGGCGCGTCGGGCTTTCCGGAATGAGCCTGCTGCCCAAACGCCGGCGTCTGCAGGTGGTCAACCCAATGCCGCGCCGCGCGCCCGCCGACAGCGGGGAGCCGGACTTGCTGATGGCCGGTTACCAGCCGGCGCAGATGATTGCCGACCTGCGCAAGTACCAGGCCGAACTGGAGATTCAAAACAAGGCGCTGCGCTACAGCCAGCAGGAAGCCGAGGGTGCTTCCGAACGCTTTGCCACCCTGTTTTCCAGCGTGCCGCTGGCGCTCATGGTGGTGGACGAGGAAGGCCTGGTGCTGGCCAGCAACGCCATGGCGCTGCGCCTGTTTCAGCCGCTGGAGAGCGACCCGCCGCTGAACTTTTTGCTGCCCTTTGTCGGCCCCGACCACACCGACGAAGTGGCCGTCTCGTTCCTGAGCGCCAAGGCCAGCGGTGCCAGCGAAATCAGCGAGGTGGTGTTTCAGAGTGGCTCGCAAGGAACCTTTACCGGCGACCTGCACATTGCCCGCATCGAGAACCCGCAGGACGAACTGGCCCACTTTATCTGCGCCATCATCGACCAGGGGCCGCTCTTGGCCCAGCGCCTGGCATTGCAGGAAAGCGCGGCGGTGCTGTTACAGCGCAATGAAGATTTGCTGCTGAGCGAGAACCGCATGGCGGCCATCATCAACTCCTCGCTGGACGCCATTCTGTGTCTGGACGAGCACTACGCCATCAGCGTCTTCAACCCGGCCGCCACCCAGCTTTTCGGTTGCCCGGTGGCCGCGGCCATCGGTACCCCGCTGAGCCGGTTTTTGCCAGATGTGGCGGCGCGGCTGCAGGCTGGCGATGTACCCGAGCAGGCCTTGCTCGGTGAGTTCCGCAGCACCACGCTGCAGGGCGACGAGATTTACGTGGAAATCAGCGTTTCCATGGACCGCAACCCGGGCCATGCCGGTGCCGCTGCCATCACCACCCTGTTCGCGCGTGACCTGACCGCACGCAAACGCGCCGAGGCGCAACAACTTGCGCTCGAAACGCAGTTGCGCGAGTCGCAGAAGATGCAGGCTGTGGGCACCATGGCTGGCGGCATTGCGCACGACTTCAACAACATCCTGAGCGCCATTCTGGGCAATGTCGAACTGGCCCGGCAAGACAGCCCGGAAGGCTCGGCGGCACTGACCAGCCTGTCCGAAATTGACAAGGCCGGACGCCGCGCGCGCGACCTGGTGCGCCAGATTCTGACCTTCAGCCGCAACGAACAACCCCGGCGTGTGCCGATGCACCTGAGCGAAGTAATTCAGGAAACCGTTCGGCTGGTGCGCGTGACCCTGCCACCCGGCGTGGAACTCAGCGTGGAAGAAGCCCCGGACTGCAGCAGCGTACTGGCCGACGCGACGCAAGTGGAGCAGGCGCTGCTCAACCTGTGCACCAACGCCATTCTGGCGGTCGGCAACCACAAGGGCTGGGTGCGCATTGCGGTGCGCAATGTCACCCTGAACAAGCCGCAATGCAGCCGCATCGGCGTCCCCGCCGGCGCCTATGTGGACCTGTCAGTAAAGGACAGCGGAACCGGCATCGACGCGGCCACGATGCAGCGCATTTTTGAGCCGTTCTTCACCACCCGCCAGGTCGGCCAGGGCACGGGCCTTGGCCTGTCCGTGGTGCACGGCATCATGCAAACGCACCAGGGCGGCATTGATGTACACAGCAAACCAGGCAAGGGCAGTACCTTTCATCTGTACTTCCCGGCCTGTGCCGATGTCGTGGCCACCAGCCCCGAGCCTGCCAAGGCACCGGCCATCCACGGCCAGGGTCGCCATGTGCTGTATGTGGACGACGACCAGGCACTGGTTTTCTTGGTGGAGCGGGTGTTGCGCCGCAAGGGTTTTACGGTCACCACCTTCAATGACCCGCTGGAAGCGCAGGCCGCCATCAGCGCCGACCCGCAAGGCTTTGACCTGCTGGTCACCGACTACAACATGCCGGGTTACAGCGGGCTGGACTTGTTGCGTGCTGTCAAGATCATCCGTCCCGACCTTCCGGTGGCACTGGCCTCAGGCTACGTCACGCCCGAGCTGGAAAAAGGCGCCTATGAAGCCGGTGCCAGCGCCCTGGTCTACAAGCCCAATGACGTCAATGAACTGTGCGAGACGGTGCAGCGTCTGATTTTGGGCGGGACCGCTGCCTGATGGCGCTGGACGTCGTTTTTGCAGATGACGCAATCGTCGTTCTGAACAAACCGTCCGGCCTGCTGGCGGTGCCCGGCAAAACCAGCAACGAATGCCTCAGCCTGCAGGTGCAGGCCGAATTTTCCGACGCGCTGATCGTGCACCGCCTCGACCAGGCCACCTCGGGTCTGCTGGTGATGGCACGCGGCATTGCCATGCAGCGCCGCCTGAACGCGGCCTTCTCAGAGCGGCGCGTACACAAACGCTACCAAGCCGTGGTGACGGGTGACTGCCGGGGCGCAGCCCAAGGCTCCGACTGGCAGACCATTGATTTGCCGATTCTGGTCGATTGGCCGAACCGTCCGCTGCGCAAAATTGACCCGGTGGACGGCAAACCCAGCACCACACGCTGGCGCTGTATGCACTATGACGCAGCACTGGACCGCTCCCACCTGGAGCTCGAACCCATCACCGGGCGCAGCCACCAGTTGCGCGTGCATCTGAAAGCCATGGGGCACCCGATTCTGGGCGATGCGCTGTATGCGCCCCCCGCTGTCGCCGCTGCCAGCGAACGCCTGCTACTGCACGCCGCTGAATTGGCGTTTGAGCATCCCGCCAGCGGCGCATGGATTCCCTTTAGCCTGCCCGCCAGCTTCGCCCGCAAGGCCTAAAATGCCTGGGTGAAAACCTACCGCAACGCCGACCTCCATTGCCACTCCGTGGTGTCTGACGGCACCCTCACCCCCGAACAACTTGCAACCCGCGCCCACGCCAACGGCGTCGAACTCTGGGCCCTTACCGACCACGACGAAGTAGGCGGCCAGCAGCGCGCCCAGGCAGCAGCCCGCGCACAGGGCATGGGCTACCTCACCGGGGTCGAAATTTCGGTCACCTTTATCGGCCAGACCGTGCATATCGTCGGCCTAGGATTTGATGCCAACAACCCCGGTCTGGTGCAGGGCCTGCACGCCACCCGTGGCGGACGCAAGCAGCGCGCAATGGAAATGTCCGAGGGATTGGCAAAAGTCGGCATTCAGGGTGCCTACGAAGGCGCATTGCCTTATGTGGGCAATCCCGAGCTGATTTCCCGCACCCACTTTGCCCGCTTTCTGGTGGAAAGCGGTGTCTGCAAAGACACCAGCGAAGTGTTTCGCAAATACCTGACCGAAGGCAAACCCGGCTATGTGCCGCACCGCTGGGCCACGCTCAAGGACGCGGTGACCTGGATTGCTGGTGCCGGTGGCGTTGCCGTGATTGCCCATCCGGCACGCTACAAGTTCACGCCGAATGAAGAGTACGCACTCTTCACCGAATTCAAGGCCCACGGAGGACGCGGCGTCGAAGTCATCACAGGCAGCCACAGCGAGGCCGAATACGCGGTCTACGCGCAGGCTGCACAGGAATACGGACTGGTCGCGTCGCGCGGCAGCGACTTCCACAGCCCCGACGAAAGCCACACCGAGCTTGGCACCTTGCCGCTGTTGCCCGCCGGGTTGCCCACGGTGTGGGACCTGCTGGCCGACCGCATCCAATAGACTCCGGCCATGGCCCAGTACTTCGAACTTCACCCCGAAAACCCGCAAGCGCGGCTGCTCAAGCAGGCCGTGAGCCTGCTCGAAAAAGGCGGCATTCTGGCAGTGCCCACCGATTCCAGCTACGCGCTGGTGTGCCATCTGGACGACAAGGCCGCCGTGGACAACCTGCGCCGTGTGCGCGGCGTCGATGACAAGCACCAGCTCACCCTGCTCTGCCGCGACCTGAGCGAACTGGCCAGCTACGCCCGTGTCGACAACCGCCAGTACCGCTTGCTGAAGGCCGCAACGCCCGGGCCCTTCACGTTCATTCTGGAGGCCAGCAAAGAAGTGCCGCGCCGGGTCAGCCACCCTTCGCGCAAGACCATTGGCCTGCGCGTGCCCGAGCACAAGGTGCTGCAAGAACTGCTGGCCCTGCACGGCTCGGCCCTGCTGGCGACCACGCTAATACCGCCCGGCGAATCCGCCCCCATGAATGACGCCGCCGACATCCGCGACCGGTTTGAAAAGTTGATTGCCGGTGTGCTGGATTCCGGTGCCTGCCCGCTCGAACCGACCACGGTAGTTGATTTGACGGAAGAAGTGCCGGAGATCATCCGCCAAGGCCGTGGCGACGCCGCCCTGCTGGGGCTTTAGGGCCTACTCAGTCCCTTCCGCATGAATGCGCACGGCATTCCGGCCCGATTCTTTGGCCTGGTACATCGCCCGGTCGGCCCAGCGCAAGATGTCTTCCGGCTTGGTTTCATGGTTTGAAAACAAGGAAACACCAATGCTGGCGGTGCAGCGGTGCTCCACCTTGGTTACCACTTCACCTTCGGACTGCTCGGTCAGCACATAGGGCTGCGCCAGGGTGGCACCAATTTTTTCAGCAATGGTGCGCGCCAGTTCCATGGACTGATCCTCTTCGGTGTCCAGCGCACCCAGGATCACCACAAACTCATCGCCGCCCAGACGCGCCACGGTGTCCTCGGCACGAATCAGCCGTCTAAGCCGGCGCGCCACCTCAACCAAAAGCAGGTCGCCCACCGCATGGCCATGCAGGTCATTGATCGGCTTGAAGTTATCCAGATCGAGGAACAGCAGCGCGTTGTAATTGCCACTGCGCTTGCTGACCGCCAGCGTCTGCTGCAATCGATCGAGCAACAAACGCCGGTTGGGCAGGCCGGTCAGCGCGTCGTTAAAGGCCATGTCACGCACCTGCGCGTCCTGTTCCTTGCGTTCGGTGATGTCGTAGGACACCACCGCCACATTGCGCACGCGCCCGGCGCTGTCACGAATCACCCCGCTGCGGGACTCCATGGTGCGTACACCACCGTCAGGCAGCACAAAGCGGTATTCCAGGTGACGCCCCTCGCCGGTGGCCACCACCTCGCAAAACGCCTGTTCTACCCGGTCGCGGTCTTCGGGGTGCACCTGCATGAACGAATCGGTCCCGGCTGTCACGCTGTTTCCCAACAGCCGCTCATAGGAAGGGCTGTTGTAGATGCGCACGCCGCGCAGGTCGAGCACCGCAACAAAGCCGTCGAGATTTTCCGTAATTAGGCGGAAAAACTCACTCTGGCGGCGCAGGTCAGCATGGATCTTCTTGAGTTCGGAAATATCCCGGAAGAAGCCAAACATTTCGAGACCCAGGTGGTCGATAAATGCGGCCGACACGTCGGCACTCCACAAGGTGCCGTCCTTGCGCCGATGAATCGACTCATACCGACGCCCTTCTGCCCCCACACTCTTCACCGCTTCGGCCAAGACACCGGGATCGCGGCTGCCCAGTTCGCTTAAGGGTTTGCCGAGCAATTCCGCGCGGCTGTAACCGGAAAGTTCGCAATAGGCAGCGTTCACGTCCTTCACCAGACCTGCGGCGGAGATGTGCAGGTACCCATCGAGCGAAGTTTCAATAACCTGCCGGTGGTCGATGTAGGGGAACCTGTTGGTCACGCTGTGGGGCCCGAAAAGGAATGGTCGGAAACGTGAATATCGATCAACACCCACCCGGGACTATGCGTGTCGCTAGTGCATCCGCACGCCCGGTTCGACTATTGCAATGCTCACTCTTATCACTTTTCGGCTTTTCAGAGGCGAACTTGAATGCCCCCGACAGGAAGCAAGCCTCTATGGCGCGGCATCAATCCAACGTCGAGCCTCTTCCAGCGAGGCAAAGCAGCCCAGCCGGTAGACGGTCCGGTCAGCAAAGTGGCGTACCAAATCCGTTATGCCCGGATCGCAGGATATGACGGCGATCAATATCTCCGGATTCACGGCCCGGGCCTTCAGGCTGATCAGGGATGCCAGATCCACATCGGCCGGACGAATCGAATGCCCCTGGACTTCCCGAAAATCGTTGATCGAGTAGCGCAACTGGTCGTAATCCAGTTGGCTATGCATTTCGAAAATAGACTGCAGGAACTCGGCGGTCGTCACAAAACCCGTAAACAGCTTGTAGACGCCAGAGCCCTCTTTAGCAATGTGGAATGGCATCAACGACCGCCTGAGAAGCAACCAAATCGTAGGGTTATGCCGAAATGATAAATCCACTCCGACAGAATTCAAAGAGACGGTTCACTTCTACGGGGCCATGACGCGGTACCATTTGCCCAGCCAGCCAACAAAATTAAGGGATCCGTCGATGCCAAACACCGTGTCATTGCCCATTCAGACCACGGAAATGCTCGCAAAAGTGGTGCACGACATGGACCTGCCCGCCATGTCCGACATCGCGGCGCAACTGGTTTCGACACTGTCCAAAGAAGAGGTCGATCTGACCTACCTGCGCGACCTCATCGCGCGCGATCCCTCACTCACCGCCTCCTTGCTGCGATGGGCCAATAGCCCGATTCATGGCTATGCGCGCAAGATCAACACCCTGGACGGCGCCATCACGGTGCTGGGCATTTCCAAGATCCGCGCCTGCGCCATCGCCTTTTTCATTACCAACAGCATTCAAACGCCCAGCAGCATAGACCGCGATGCGTTCTGGAAGTCGTGCATGCAAAGCGCCGGCTACGCCATGTGGATTGCATTGGCCGTGGGTCTCAATGAAAGCGAAGCGTGGCTAACGGCCATGCTGGTCCGCTTGGGTGAATTGGTGATCGGGCAGATGGACCCTGACGCGCCCGACGCGCAGGCACTTTCTCCCTTGCCGGTGCGTGAGCGCTGGACGCAGCAGCGCCAAAAAGTTGGCTTTGACGAAGGTGACGTGGTGTCCGAAGTGGCCAAGCTGTGGTTCTTTCCGGATGCCATGGTGGAAGCGCTGCACAAATGTGCCAAGCCGCTCGAATTCATGGCGTTCTCGCCATTGGCCGCCGTGCTGCACCTGGCCCTGATCCTGGGAGATTTTGAGTCGGTGAATGAAGAGACCCTGCAGACACTACCGGCGGATGTCACTTCCAAGCTGGGAATTCAGGTGGAGTGGCTTGCGCAGCACATTCCCGAGCACGTCATTTTTGCTGCCTGAGCCCACTGAAAAAAGCCGTTAGAAGCTGAAGTGCCCCCATTCGTCCGGGCTTGGCCTGTCTGAGACAATCCGGGCATGGACTTTTCTCAACTGATTCAAACCATTGCGGTTTACGCCCTGCCGGTGCTGTTTGCCATTACGGTGCACGAGGCGGCCCATGCCTATGCGGCGCGCTACTTTGGCGACGATACCGCCTGGAAAATGGGGCGTGTCACCCTCAACCCGGCACGGCACATTGACCCCATCGGCACCATTGCGATGCCCCTGCTGCTGTATTTCGCCACGGCGGGCACCTTCCTGTTTGGCTATGCCAAACCGGTGCCGGTGCGATTTGGCAACTTGCGTCACCCCAAGCGCGACATGGTCTGGGTCGCCTTGGCCGGCCCGGGAGCCAATCTGGTCATGGCGCTGATGTGGGGCACTTTGTTTCTGCTGCTCAAGGGCGTGGGGCTGGAGGAAGTGTTCTTTTATGCCATGTGCAAGGCCGGCATTTCCATGAACGTGGGCCTGTTTGTGTTCAACCTGTTTCCGCTGCCGCCGCTGGATGGTGGGCGCATCATGGTCGGTCTGCTGCCGATGCGACAAGCCATGGCTTTTTCGCGCGTTGAACCCTATGGTTTTTTCATCGTCATTGCCCTGATATTCCTGCAGGTGCTTGACACCTTCTGGATGCGCCCGCTTACCGCCTTGACCCGCATGCTGGTGAACCTGCTGCTGACCCCACTTTCCCTGCTTGTCTCCTGATTCCTCGCTTTCGACTTCCATGACCACTACCCGTTTTCTGACCGGCATCACCACCAGCGGCACCCCGCATCTGGGCAACTACGTCGGCTCCATCCGCCCCGCAGTGCGGGCCAGCCGCACCCCGGGCGTGGAGAGCTTCTACTTTCTGGCCGACTACCACGCCCTGATCAAGATTGACGAGCCGGCCCGCATCCAGCGCTCCACCCTGGAAATTGCGGCCAGTTGGCTCGCGGCCGGCCTGGATCCCGAGCGCGTCACGTTTTACCGCCAGTCCGATGTGCCCGAAATCCCGGAACTCACCTGGTTTTTGACCTGCGTGACCGGCAAGGGCGTGCTCAATCGTGCCCATGCCTACAAGGCCTCGGTCGACAAAAACACCGCCGCCGGTGTGGACCCCGACAGCGATGTGACCGCCGGCCTTTTCATGTACCCGGTGTTGATGGGCGCAGACATTTTGATGTTCAACGCGCACAAGGTGCCGGTGGGGCGCGACCAGATTCAGCACATTGAAATGGCGCGCGACATGGCCAGCAGTTTCAACCACCGTTATGGCGCGCACTTTGTGCCGCCCGAGGCGGTGATTGAAGAAACCGTAGCGACCCTGCCCGGTCTGGACGGTCGCAAAATGAGCAAGAGCTACGACAACACGATTCCGCTGTTTGCCAGCCGTGAGCAACTCAAGAAGCTGATTGCCGGCATCGTCACCGACTCGCGCGCTCCAGGCGAACCCAAAGAAACCGAAGGCTCGGCCCTATTCCAGATTTACCAGGCCTTTGCGACAGCCGAAGAAACCGCCGCACTGCGCGAGGCCTATGCCAAGGGCATTGCCTGGGGCGATGCCAAGCAAATTCTGCTGGACCGCATCGACGAGGAAATTTCCCCCATGCGCTCGCGCTACCAGCATCTGATCGACCACCCGGAAGAAGTGGAAGCCCTGCTGCTGGCGGGTGCCAAGAAGGCCCGCGCCATTGCCACCCCTTTCATGGCCACCCTGCGCCACGCCGTGGGCCTGCGCCCCCTGACCGCTGGCCCCACACAGGCCAAAACCAAGGCAGCCAAGTCCAGCACGGCCAGCTTCAAGCAGTACCGTGAAAAGGACGGCAAGTTCTACTTCAAGCTGGCCGATGCCAAAGGCGCTGTACTCCTGCAGAGCCGGGGCCTGGACAGCCCGCAACAGGCTGGAAAAAGCATCCAGCTTTTGCAACAACAAGGTGAAGCCGCACTACGCGACCTGCAAGACCAATTGGAGCCCATTGAGGACCAGCCGGCGCTTGCCGCGGCGCTCGCCAGCATTTGTGCGACACAGAACATATAGTCCACTATTGTTTGATAGACACCGCACATAGGCGGTGTCAGAATGTGCTTTCAGAGGTTGACGGTGGCCTCAAAAATTCCGCCGATAACCTACCTCCAAAGCAAAATTGACCTCCCAACACGTGCCAAGCTCCGCAACCCCGGAGCCCCCCTGGCAGAGGCTACGCGATGGTGTGGCCAGAGCGTGGTGGCAACCGATCTGCCCCGATACGCATTGGGTTAAGCAAGCTGGACGAGCCCCTCACGCGTTATGACCACGCCCTCTACCGAGGTGCCTCTGGGGTCCATTCAGGCCCGGTTTATCCGCGTGGTGTTAACCATCACCGTGCTGTTGTTCTGCACCTTCGGGCTGATCAATTACCAGGTCAACCGGGCGGCGCGACTTGCCGATGTCACGCGGGACGTTAGAGCCCTGTCCGAACGCCTGACGACCGGCCTGAACGAGGCGGTCTGGCAGAACAACCAGGCCTTGATTGAGCAAATTGTTACCAGCGAAATGAGCGGCCACCGCATTGAGGGCATCACGGTTTCGGACTCCAGCCGGGTGCTTTTTGCCGTGGTGAATAGCGGCGGAAGAATGGTCAGGACCGATACCCATCCCTCCAGCGAGATTGTTGCTCCCGTCAGCATCAAGCGATCCGTCTCAGGCAAAGACCAGATCATTGGTACCGTGGTGATCTACGCCGGATTGCGAGATGTCTACGCATCTTTACAGCGCGATTCGCTGATGATGCTGGCGGAGTTTTTCGGGCTGAGTGTTGCCATCATCCTGACCATGCTGCTGACCTTGAAGCGTGTTCTGTTGCAACCCTTGGGCAAGTTGACCAAGGCGCTGGAGGACATCGCGGGCGAGGACTCCGACCTTTCTGTACGCATGCCCCAGGCCGAGTACCAGGAACTGATGCGCCCGGTTGCCCACTTCAACCAGTTCGTGGGCAAGTTGCAGATGGTGATGGGCGGATCGATTGAACGGGTGCAGTCGGCCATTGCAAAAATAGCGCAGGGCGACCTGGAGTCAGACCTGCAATTGCAGGACTACAGCCGTGACAGCATCATGGGCCGACTGGCCGTCATGCAAGCCAACCTGCGCTATTACCAGCGCAACGAAAAGAAGCAGGCCCAGGACCTGCGGCTGGCGCTACGGGCTGCCGAGGCAGCCTCCCAGGCCAAGGGCGATTTCCTGGCCAATATGAGCCATGAAATCCGCACGCCCATGAACGCCATCATCGGCCTGTCGGGCTTGGCGCTGAACAATGAGATGCCGCCGCGCATCAAGGATTACCTGGGCAAGATCAAACTCAGCGGAGAGCACTTGCTGGGCATCATCAACGACATCCTGGACTCTTCCAAAATCGAATCGGGCAAGCTCGAAATCGAGACCGTCCGATTTGAGCTCGACTCGGTGATCGACAACGTCGTCAACTTGATCGGTGAAAAGGTAGAGGCCAAAGGACTGGAACTGCTGTGCAGTGTCAGCCCGGAAGTGCCCAAGGCGCTGATCGGGGACCCGTTGCGCATTGGGCAGATCCTGATCAACCTTGCCAACAACGCCGTCAAGTTCACGCATGCGGGCGAAATTTGCCTCAACCTGTCGATTGCAGAAACCCACGACCAACAGGTCACGCTGCTGATCGAAGTGGTGGATACGGGCATCGGCCTAACCGAGGAGCAAATGGGCAGACTGTTCCGCAGCTTCACCCAAGCCGACTCGTCCACCACCCGCCAGTACGGCGGCACCGGCCTGGGGCTGGCCATTAGCAAGGGCCTGGCGGAGGCCATGGGAGGGGCGATTGGCGTGCGAAGTAGGCCAGGCGCCGGCTCTACCTTCTGGTTCACGGTGCGCCTGGGTATTGGCTCCGAAGAGAAGTCCATTCCACCACCGCGCATTGACCTGCGTGGCCGCAGGGTGCTGGTGGTCGACGACAACGAGGCGGCTGCTTTGGTGCTGTCTGAATTGCTCGATGAGTTGGGGCTGAAAGTGGATCAACTCCACTCCGGCCTGGCCGCCATTGAGCGCGTTCAGGCGGCCAGTGCGGCAGGCGCGCCTTTCGAATTTGTCATGATGGACTGGCTGATGCCCGACATGAACGGGCTCGACGCGGTGCGCGCCATTCAGAACCTGTCGCTTGAAAGAGCGCCGCTCGTACTGATGGTCACGGCCCACCGAAGGCAGGACCTGATCCGGGGCGCTGCCGACCTAGGCATTCACTATGTGCTGCCAAAACCGGTCAACGCATCGATGTTGCTGGCCGGCATGATGCAGTTGCTGGGGCACACCGTTGACGAAACCGATGAACAGGCAGCAGAACGGCCAATGCAGAACTTCGAACCCCTGCTGCAGCGCATTGCTGGCGCCCGTATTTTGCTGGTCGAGGACAACGAAATAAACCAGATGGTGGCCTGCGAAATGCTGCGCGCCGAAGGCTTTGCCGTTGACGTGGCGGAGAACGGTGAAGTGGCCATGCACCGCATTGAGGCCGCAATCATCCGCAAGCAGCCTTACGACCTGGTGCTGATGGATATGCAGATGCCGGTGATGGACGGTGTGACGGCCACCCGGCTGATCCGTGAGACCCACAGCAGCCAAGCCCTGCCCATTGTGGCCATGACAGCCAACGCCATGAAAGCCGACCGCGACCGCTGCCTGGCGGCTGGCATGAACGGCTTTGTGACCAAACCGATCAACCCGAACGCCTTGTGGCAATCCCTGGTGCATGCGGTGAAGCCGCGCGAGGGCCTGGGCGTCCGGGCCGATGCAAGCCCAGCCGATGCGGGTTTGCCACAGGCGGTATCGACGGTGGAGCCTCAGTTAATCGAGGCGCTGCAGTCGGTGAATCAATTGGATGTGCCGATGGGCTTGATCCGTACCAACCACAACCCGGTTTTTTACGCCACCCTGCTCAAGCGCTTCGTGACCGGCCAAAGCCAGTGCGCGGTGGACATCCGCCAGAGCCTGCAGCGGGGCGACCACCCGACCGCCGAGCGACTTGCCCACACGCTGAAGGGCGTAGCAGGCAATCTGGGCGCCACACCATTGCAACTGAGCGCCGAAAAGCTGGAGATCGCTCTGCGCAACGCAGGGATGCCCGAAGCGGTACAAACCTTGCTGGCTCACACGGAGTCGCAGTTGGACCAACTGATTGCCGCGTTGCAGGCGGTGCCGGGTTTGATGCCCACCGCGACAAGCCAGGTCCGTATGGTGCTGACCGATGCACAGCGTCAGACCGCCCAAGGGCTTATTGAGCGGCTAAAGGTCTGCCTCAGGGGGGATGACGCCCGCGCAACCGAGATCTGGGAAACCCATGCCCCAGTGCTCTGCGCCATGTTTGATCAAGCGGAACAGATCGAAAAAAGCATCAACGACTTCGAGTTTGAACAGGCGCTGGCACTGATGGAAAAGCACCAGCTTGCGGTCGCCGCTTGAGGTGGTTCAAGGTGCCATGACCCGCACCTGCAAGAGCCGGCGCCGCTGCAGTCCGGATTCACTGCTGTAGGTTCCAACGCGTGGGGTCCGACCGGTAGCCGCAACGGTGACCCACTCGGCCAGCGGTACGGTTACGGTGGTCGTCAGCGCATGGCGTGTTTGCTTGGGCAGGTCCGCACCGGGGCGCGCATCCACGCTGGCCCGCTGCACTTCGATTTCCAGGGTGGCCGCCTGCTTACCGCCTGCCCAACGCGGCTGTACCGTCATGCTCTGGCCGGCATCAAACCAGACCAGCACGTTGCTGACCGCAGCGCCGGCGTTGGCTCCCTGGGATGGCGAACCGGTTTGCTTGCCACCCGACCCATGGCCTGAAGTGCTTTGCATGGCGACGGATTGCGTCCACTGCATCGGAATGGCATCGTTCAAGCGCAGCACCGCTTTTTCACCGTTGCGCACCTGCACCATCTGCGGCTCCCATTGCGTGCTGTCCGCGCTGCCCGCCGAGTAGCTGCCGCCCCCTTCCCGGCCTTCTTCGATCTGGCGCAATTCCACGGTCAGGTCACGGGACGGCAATGCGGCGGCAGCCAGCGCCGTGCCACTGAAAAGGGCAACGCAGAGCAGCAAACCCGTTTTTGAAAATTTCATGGCATGGATCCTTTCTCAAACCGCCCGCCCCCACAACCGCAAAGCCTCGGGCTAGCGTGTGGCGTAGCCCATGGTCTGCGGCAGCCACAGCACGATTTGCGGAAACAGCGTCATGGCCAGCAACAGTGCCAGCAACATGACGAGGAAGGGCCAGCCTTCCTTCATCATCTCGCCAATCGGGATACCGGTAAGCGCTTTGGTAACGAACAAAAGCATGCCAAATGGCGGGTGGATCAGGCCAATCATCATGTTCAGCACCACCAGCACACCAAAGTGCACCAAGTCCACGCCCAACAACTTGGCCGCAGGCAACAGCATCGGCACAAACACCAGCAACAGCACCGACACATCCAGAAAGCAGCCCAGCACCAGAAACATCACATTCACCAGCAACAGGAACTTGACTTGTGACAGGTGCATGCTGTCCACCCACAGGGCCATGGCCTGCGGCACGCCCTCGGCAGTGAACGCATAGTTCAGCATGAAGGAGCCCGCCAGAATCAGCGTGATGACGGCACTGCCCCGGGTGGACTCCATCACCACGCCCCAGAAACTGCGCCAGCTCAGTGCGCGGTACACCACGCCCGCCAGAATCAACGCATGCAGGGCCGCCACGGCCGCCGCCTCGGTGGGCGTGAAGGCACCCGAATAAATGCCGCCCAGCAACACCACGGGCATGGACAGCGGCAAGGCGCCCCGGTACAAAATGGCCGGCCATTCACGCAGCGGAATCTTGTCTTCGCGCGGCATGTTGCGCTTGGTGGCAATGAAGTGCACCACGATCATCATCAAAATGGCCATCAGCGCGCCGGGCAGCACGCCACCCAAAAACAGCGCCCCGACGGAAGCGCCCGATACCAGCGCATAAATCACCATCGGAATGCTGGGCGGAATGATGGGCCCCAGCGTGGCGCTGGCCACCACCACGGCACCGGCAAAGCCGCGCGTGTATTCCGGTTTTTTGAGCAT
>CAKZJN010000325.1 GCA_936943465.1 uncultured Rhodoferax sp. | reverse complement strand
GACTTTGTGCTGCTGCAGGCGCGCGACCCGGTGGAGGCGATCCGCCTGCGGGCCACGCGGCTGCAGGTGTTCAAGGCGGGGAAGGTGATCGCCAGCACTGCGCCGGCCATCGGCCACTTGTCCCTGCCGGGACGGCCCGAGCAAACCGGCTGGATGCGCTAAGGCAGGTGCCTTTAATTCAGTCCTTCTTGACCCATTGATTGGCGCGGATGTTTTGCGCCGCCAGCCGCGCTGTTTCATGCACCCGCTTGGCGCGCGTCTCGGCAGTCTTGGCGTTACCAATCCATTCCAGAATGGCGCGCTTGGTGGAGCGCGGAAACGCCGCAAAGCAAGTTGCTGCCGGAGGCTGCGCCAAAAAAGCCGCCTGCAGGTCGGGCGGAACTTCCAGCCGCTCTACCGCGTCAAGGTGGCTCCAACTGCCGTCGGCCTGCGCTTCAGCTACCCGCGCCAAACCGGCGGCGTGCATGCGACCGTCGGCGACCAGCCGCTCAACCCGTTCCTTGTTCTTGCGACTCCAGGCGCTACCTTTGCGGCGTGGCGAAAACCAGAGCCTCGAACGCCCGTCATCCAGCGCGCGCGGCTTGCTGTCGATCCAGCCGAAACACAGGGCGATCTCAACCGCCTCGTCGTACGCCATGCTGCGTTTGCCCGTAGCCTGGCGATCGGATACCAGCCAGACCCCACGTCCGTCGGCATGGTGTTGTTCCAGCCAGGTGCGCCAGGCGGCGGCGGAATCGGGGTGGATCGAATCGAGAGGCGCTTCACTCATGTTGGAAAGGGTAGCGCAGCTTGAGTATTCGGACAAAAGCCCAGGGTTGGGGCCGGCACTTTCTGCGCGGATAATCTTCTCCGCAACAAAGGGGATGCCATGGTTCTCGACGATATGTCTGCTCACGACAGGTTTCTGGTTTTGCTGGAATGGATTCTGGCGCTGGAAAGGCGCCACCACGACGCCCTGGAGCCGGGGCTGGTCTATATCAAGTACGACGAGAAGGACATTCGCGACCTGACCTTTGGTGCCAGCGATGCGGCGCAAAAACTCAGCGAAGTGGCCGATTGCCTCAAGGACGCATTTCGCGGCTCCGACCTGATCGCGCGCGAAGGCATGTCCTTCTGGATCCTGGCCCCCTTTAGCCAGATTGATCCGCTGATTGAAAAGGTGCGTCAGGTCATGGCCACCGCGCCACAAAATGGCCTGGCCATTGCCCACAGCAATGTGCGCCTGTTTATGCTGCGCGACCACATTGGCGGACCGGCGGGCCAGTTCAAATCGCCCCAGGATTTTCTGGACTACCTCAAAGCACTGCCCGAAGCGGTTTTGCCCCTTTAAACCAGCACGCGCAAGGCATGACCTCTTTCACTCCCGTTCAAGCCCTGGCAGGCGGACTGCTGATCGGCCTTTCGGCCATTCTGCTGCTCTGGCTCAATGGCCGCATTGCCGGCGTCACCGGCATGATTACCGGCCTGCTGGTCAAACCTTCCACCGCACCGGGCTGGCGTTTGCTGTTTCTGGTGGGGATCGTGGCGGGAACGGCGGTCTACGGCCTGTTGGGTCATAGCACCCCGTTGCGCCAGGGTTTCCCGACGCCGCTGCTCATCGTGGCGGGCTTGCTGACGGGCTACGGCACAGCGCAGGCCAACGGCTGCACCAGTGGCCATGGCGTGTGTGGCATGGCACGTTTTTCGGTGCGTTCGTTTGCAGCAACCTGCACCTTTCTGGGGGTGGCGATTGTCACCACCTATGTGCTGCGCCATGTGGCCGGGGTGACCGCATGAGCCGCGGCTTGTTGCGCAACCTGGCTGCGCTGGTCAGCGGCGCCATCTTTGGTCTGGGCCTGTCGCTGGCCCAGATGACCAACCCCGACAAGGTGCTTAATTTTCTGGATATGACCGGTGCCTGGGACCCCAGCCTGCTGTTGGTCCTGGGCGGCGCGGTGGTGCTGAGCACCATTGCCTTTCACTTTGTTTTCAAGCGACCGGCGCCCCTGTGGGACAGCATGTTTCACCTGCCCCTGCTGAAAGCTATTGACCGGCCTCTGATCATGGGTTCGGCCCTGTTTGGTGTGGGCTGGGGCCTGTCGGGTTATTGCCCGGGCCCGGCCATTGCCTCGCTTGGCTTTGCCAACCCGGAAGCCTTGTGGGTAGTGCCGAGCATCGTGGCTGGTGCCGCACTGCAACGCTGGACCCACTACCGCCAGACCGCTGACATCGATTAAGGCGGACTCCCTTCACCGCTCAAAGCGAGAATTCCATGACCCCACGCAGCACCCCATCCGAATTTGAATGGCCCACCTGGTTGCTTTGGACCGTGATTCTGGTGAGTTGGGCGCTGTTGGTGGGTAGCTACGGCAGCATTCCCACCTGGATTTCCACCCCGTTGCTGGTGGTGGTGGTGGCCTGGTACATGAGCTTTCAGCATGAGCTGACCCACGGCCACCCGACCCGTAATGCCACCGTCAACCGGTTGATTGGCCTGCCCCCGCTTGGAATTTGGTATCCGTTTGATACCTACAAAATCGACCACCTCAAACACCACGACGATGCCCACCTCACCGAGCCGGGCGTGGACCCCGAAAGCAACTACATCACCCCCGAACTGGCGGCAACGCTGGGCCCGCTGGCGCTCTGGCTGTACAAGAGCCAGCGCACATTTCTGGGCCGCTTTCTGATTGGGCCGGCGCTGGTCAATGTGAGCCTGTGGACGCGGTTGGCACGCGCGGTGCGCAAGGGCGATCTGGACGAACTGCAGATCTGGAGCCTGCACCTGCCACTGGCCGTGATGCTGCTGTGGCTGCTGGACCGGCACACTGCCATGCCGGTGTGGCACTACTGCTTTGGCATTGCCTACCCAGCGCTGGGGCTGGCCATGCTGCGCTCCCTGTACGAGCACCGCCCCGCCGCGCTGCCGTCGCACCGCACCGTGATCAACCAAGCCGCCTGGCCCTGGCGCCTGCTGTACCTGAACAACAACTACCACGTAGTGCACCACGCGTACCCGGGCGTGCCCTGGTACCGGATTCCTGCCCTGTACCGCGCCGACAGCGCCGCCTACCAGGAGCGCAATGGCGGCTTTGTACTGCCGGGCTACCTCCACCTGATTCGCAACTTCGCATTCAAGCCGGTGGACAACCCGGTGCTTGCGGCACCGGCCACGGCGCCGCAGCGCGCTGCCAGTCCACGCCACCCGACCAAGCAGACGTAAGCATCCCCATGCAAGCGGCACTGCCCATGTACTTTCCGCCGCAAGGGGCGGTGCAGGCATTCTGGGCGGCCTTGGTCGAACGGCTGCGCTCCGATGCCCGCTGCGCCGGACTGGCCCTGCCGCAAACGCTGCAGACCGCCGACGATGTACATGCCCAGTGGCTGGAGCCCGACTTGCTGCTGAGCCAGGCCTGCGGTTTTCCGTTGATGACCCTGTTGAAAGACAAGGTGCAACTGGTCGGCACGCTGGCCTACGACGCACCGGGGGTGGAGGGCATTTATTGCCGCAGCCAACTGATTTGCCGCACGGGTGACCCGCGCCAAACCTTGCCCGACTTTGCAGGCGCCACGCTGGCCTATAACGACCGCATTTCGCAGTCCGGCTACAACGCCCTGCGCGCGCTGGCGGCACAGACTTCGGCGCAACGCCCGTTTTTTGGCCACCGCATCGACACCGGCGCGCACTACCGCTCGATCGAGGCGGTGCGTACCGGCCAGGCCGACATGGCCTCCATCGACCCGGTGACCTGGGCCCATTGGCAGCGCAGCAACCCGCAGGCTTGCGCGGAGTTGCGGGTGTTCGGCCAAACCGAACGCTACCCTGGCCTGCCGCTGATTAGTTCGTTGCAAACTCCGCCTGAGGTGGTCGATGCCTTGCGCAGCGCCCTGCAGGCGTTGGCCAGCGAGCCCGCTGCAGCGGGTCTGCGTGCACCGCTGCTAATCACCGGTTTTGTGCAGACCACTTGGGCCGACTACCAGCTCTGCCTGGATTGGCAAGCGCAGGCGGCTATGGCCGGGCTGCAGGCGCTTTAGGCCCTGGAAGCGGCGCGCGGTAGACGAGAATCAGCGCCATGAACATCCTGCAAGCCGAACACCACCGCCTGTATTGCGCCGAGCCCGCACAGCTCTTCACGCCCGATGGCCAGGTGCGGGCGTTGGTGCTGGAGTTGGCCGGGCCACCCGACTGGGCTGCGTTGTCGACGGTCTGGCGTGGCGTGCAGAGCGAATTGGAACTGCCGGCACCGGCGATTGCGGTGAATGGCGTCGATGGCTATCAACTCTGGTTCTCGCTGGTTTCTCCAGTGGAAGCGAGCCTGGCCGGCGTTTTTCTGGAGGGGCTGCGCACGCGCTATCTGGCAGACGTGGCACTGCGTCGCGTGCGGCTGTGGCCTGCCCCTGACGCGGCAGCACCCGGGGGCTGGCGCCACACCACGCTGGTACCCGCGTTGCAGGACTCGACACAGCGTTGGTCGGCTTTCCTGGCGTCCGATCTGGCCGCCATTTTTGAAGAAGAACCGTGGCTCGATTTGACGCCCAGTGCCGAAGCGCAGGCCAGCTTGCTGACCGGGCTGCACAGCATCAAGCCGGCGGCGTTTCAGCGTGCGCTGGAAATGTTGCGTTTGGTTGAACCAGCCCCGGCTCCGAGTGAGGCACCACAAGCCTCAATGCCCCTGGCGATTGAAGCCCGCGAGCCCCGAGCCTTTTTGCTGGAGGTGATGAACCACCCCGGGGTGCCCCTGCACTTGCGCATTGAGGCCGCCAAGGCCTTGCTGCCTTACGCCAAGGACGGTGGCGCTTGAAGCGCCAATTCGGCCAGACGCACCGCCCCTTCCAGGCTCCTGGCGCCGCCAATGAACAGGTTCATGTGGCAAAACACGCTGTCGGGCACACCGGTCACGGCGGCCAACTCCTGGTCGCGCAGACCGGCCCAGCTTTGGGGCAAATCGAGGCGCGAGGTGAACGAGTCCGGTGACACCGGCACAGTCTTCAACTGAAATTGGTTGCCGTCGGAGTCGGGGTAAATCACCAGCAGCACCTCGGGCATTTCCTCGACCACCACGCGCGTCCAGGGCATGCCGCCCTCTTGCAGGAACAGCACGCGACCGTCCAGCAGGCGCTTTGCTGCCCGCACGATGTCGCGCGAACGCACTTGCGAGATTTGCTTGACGATGGCGCGGTCCAGGAACCGCCGCGTAATGGTCACCGCTTCCAGAAAACGCGCTTCCTGCAACTGCGCTTTGGCGTCAGCATCCAGGCCGTTCTCTTCCATCCAGTTGGTGTTGAGTTGCGACAGCAGCGAGGACAGTCCGAAGATGCCGGGAGCCCCTGCGTCCTGCCCGGTGTCCACCTTGTCCAGGTACTGCACCAGCGCTTCGTCGATGGATCGCACGATGGCCTGGACGGCATCGGCGCTGATGGCATAACCGTTGGCCGTGGCGAACGCCTCCACATAGCGCGCGCCGTAAGCCGACCAGAGCAAGCCGGCGCTGGCATAACCCACGCCGTCCGGGCGGGCTCCGTCAAAGCCACGCTGGTGGTGGTCAAAGCGCCCGCTTGATGCGTCCCACGCGCCGCCAACATCCACCGCAAAGTCGGCTGCCGCAATGCGTTCGTTGTTGCGGGTGCGCACCAAGATGTGCGAGGGAAAAACACCCATCAGCACACTGACGCCGAAGACGTCATCGGCATGGAAGCTGCCGCTGTGCGTGGCAATGGTTTTGAGCGCGTTCATGGGCCAATTTTAAGAGGCGATGCGACCTTCCGCATTGGCAATTTGAAACGGAAATTTCACTTTTTCC
>CAKZJN010000324.1 GCA_936943465.1 uncultured Rhodoferax sp. | reverse complement strand
GCCGGGTCAGGCAGTTTGCCCCGGCGGATTTCGCAAACCCATTCAAAGATTTGCCAAGGCGTGGGCTCCGAACAGCCTGTGGCTTCCATCTTGCGCTCCAGATCGGCATAGCCCAGCACCGGCTTCCACACCTTGGGCAGCGCAAATCGCACCCGCAGAATCAGCACCCGGTCTTTCAGGCCGATCGCCTGGTGGCCCTCGCCCTTGCTGGCGTGTTTGAAAACCGAATCGCGGTAACCAAAGGCGCACTGGGCGGCAGTCAGGGTAAAAACCTCACCATTCTGCAAATCCATGGCGTCCAGCGAATCAAAGCGGTCTTGCAGTTCGACCCCGTAAGCGCCGATGTTCTGCACCGGGGAAGCACCCACCGTGCCCGGAATCATGGCCATGTTTTCCAGCCCCGGGTAGCCTTGCTCCAGCGTCCAGCGCACAAAATCGTGCCAACCCTCACCGCCACCGGCTTCCAGAATGATGTGCCGACCGGTGTCACGCACAAAACGGCGGCCCTGAATCTCGACCTTGAGCACCAATGGTTTGACATCGCCGGTCAGCACGATGTTGCTGCCCCCGCCCAACACAAACTTGGGGCTTGCCGCCAACTCCGGGTCGACCGTCACGGCCCGCGCATCCTCCTCAGAGGCAATGCGGACCAGGGTGTGCGCCTTGGCAACGATGTGGAAGGTGTTGAAGGCCTGCAGCGGAACGTTTTTCTCGACTAACATGGCAGGATTGTCTCATCGCTATTTTCTGAAACCCGCTTATGCCTTCTTTTGACACCGTTTGCGAACCCGATATGCCCAAAGTAAAGAACGGCGTGGACAACACCTCCAAGGAGATTGCCACCCGTTTCGACTTCAAGGGCACTTCGGCCAGTATTGAAATCAAGGACAAGGACATCACCCTGGTTGGGGATGCCGATTTTCAGTTGCAGCAAATTGAAGACGTACTGCGCAACAAGCTCACCAAGCAGGAAGTGGATGTGCGTTTTCTGGACAAGGGTGACGTTCAGAAGATTGGCGGCGACAAGGTCAAACTGGTAATCAAGGTCCGCAACGGTATTGAGTCCGAAGTTGCCAAGAAGATCCAGCGCCTGATCAAAGACAGCAAGACCAAGGTGCAGGCCGCCATTCAGGGCGATGCCGTGCGCGTGACCGGCGCCAAGCGCGACGACCTGCAGGCTGCCATGGCACTGATCCGCAAGGAAGTGCCCGATGTTCCGCTGAGCTTTAACAACTTCCGCGACTGATCCATGCCGCAAAGCTGCCTGGTTTGGCCCGCTGCGTAAACCGGTACATGCCATGCTTGTAAAGGACGAAAACGAGTACGAGGACCTGCTGGCCGAGTGGTCGGATCTGGAATCCGGCCTGGGCATCATCCTGAGCAGTCCCGAAAGCACCCAGCAGTTTGCGCACCGCGTGGTGCAGTACGACCGCTGGATGCAGGCGCTGATGGCGCGCGACCCCGATGCCGGCCTGTACCTGCTGTTTCAACTCGCCAGCAACTCGCCGGTCGGGTACAGCGCGTCCCACGCCCTGGTGTGCGCGGTGCTATGCCACCTGATTTCCAAAGAACTGGGTTTACCCGCCAAAGAGCGCGACAGCCTGGTGCGCGCCGCGCTCACCATGAATCTGGCCATGACCCAGATGCAGGACGTGCTGGCCACGCAAACCGACAAACCCACCCCGGTGCAACAGGAAATGATCCGGGTCCACCCGATCAAGAGCGCGATGATGCTGGGCAATATGGGCGTGCAGGACGACGACTGGCTGGAAATCGTGGGCGACCACCACAGCAACCAGACCGAAGCAGGCGATTTGGGTGAAGCATCGCCAACCGAGCGCCTGACGCGCATTCTGAAAATGGTCGACCGCTACGCCGCCATGATCAGCCCGCGACTCTCCCGTGCCGGCCGCAGCGCAACCGAATCGGCCCGCGCGGTGATGGCCAGCGGCTCCGATGAAATTGGTCGTGCGTTGATGCGGGTGGTGGGCCTGTGCCCGCCCGGCACCTTTGTGCGCATGGACAGCGATGAACTCGGCGTGGTGCTGCGCCGGGGGCTAAAGGCCAACTACCCGGACGTTGCGATTGTGGGCTCCGCCGACGGGCAACTTTTGCGCATGCCGCGCCTGCATGCCACGGCGCTGGCCCTTCCGCGCATCCGCTCGGCCCTGGCCGCATCCAGCGTGCGGGCCCAGCTCAACCATTATCAAATTTTGACGCTGGGCAACGCTTAGGCTTAGTGCCTACTTTTTCTTGCCTAGTTTGGATTCGGTGCCTTTAAGCAGGCGGCCGATGTTCTCAGAATGGCGCCAGATCAACAGGGCCGACATCACCACCAAGGCCAACGCAACCGAGTTGTCCTTGTACCAGCCGACGCCGTCACCCAGCACATAAAACACCGGTGCGGCCACCGCCGCTGACAGCGACGCCAGTGACGAAAAGCGGAACAGGTAGGCCACCACCAGCCAAGCGGCGAAAACCGCCAGCCCGAGCCAACCGCTCACGCCCACAATCACGCCCAACGCCGTGGCCACACCCTTGCCACCCACAAAGCGGAAAAACACCGGATACAAGTGCCCCAAAAAGGCCGCCAAGCCCACCAGCGCCAATGTGCCCTCTTCAAGGCCGTAGGGTTTGCCAAACCACTTGACCAGCACCACGGGCACCCAGCCCTTCACCGCGTCCAATAGCAAGGTAACGATGGCCGCCGCCTTGCTTCCCGAGCGCAGCACGTTGGTGGCACCCGGGTTCTTGCTGCCGTAGGTGCGCGGGTCGTTCAGCCCCATAACGCGGCTCACGATGACTGCAAACGACAGGGATCCCACCAGATAAGCGGCCACGGTGGCCAGCAACGGATTCAAAAATGCGATCGAATTCAACCAAAATCTCCTGTAAACGGCCGCCGCTTAGTCAGCCAGCGCGCACTGTACCTTTTTTGCACCCAGCAACTGCACACACACCTGCGGGTCCAGCCCCACCAGATAGCCCCGCCGCCCGCCATTGATCAGAATTTTGGGAAGTTCCAGAATGGTTTCCTCGATAAAAACCGGCATGGTTTTGCGGGTGCCGAAAGGCGAGGTGCCACCCACCAGATAACCGCTGTTGCGGTTGGCCACCTCGGGCGTGCAGGGCTCCACCGACTTGGCACCGATCTGGCGGGCCAGGTTCTTGGTGGAGACCTTGCGGTTGCCGTGCATCAGCACCACCAGCGGCTTGGCGTCCTGGTCCTGCATGATCAGCGTCTTGACCACCATGAACGGATCAAAGCCCAGCACCTCAGCGCTGTGCTGCGCGCCGCCATGCTCCAGGTACTCGTACGGGTGCTCGGTAAAGGCCACCTTGTTCGCTTTGAGCAGTTGCGTGGCGGGTGTTTCAGAAACGTGTTTTGCCATGCCGCTATTGTCGCCCGACTGCCCGACCGCCCCTAGAATTGGGCATGCACCGCACCATTTTCGACACCCCTGGCATCAACACGGTGCTGCGCGCACTGTCCATCGGCTTTCTGAAGTTAACCGGCTGGAAAATTGAGGGTAGCCTGCCGCCCAACGGGGCCAAGAGCGTGCTGATTGCCGCGCCGCACACCAGCAACTGGGATTTGCCCTACACGCTGATGGTCGCTTTTGCCCTGCGCCTGAACATCTACTGGATGGGCAAGCACCAGATTTTCCGCCCGCCGTTTCGCTCGCTGATGATGTGGCTGGGGGGCATTCCGGTGCACCGCGAAAGCGCCAACAACCTGGTGGCCGCGTCCGCCGCCGCCATCAAGGCTGCCCAGGGGCCTTTGCAACTGGTGGTACCGCCCGAGGGCACGCGCAGCAAGGTGCGTTACTGGAAGAGCGGCTTTTATTACATCGCGCTGGAGGCCGAGGTGCCGATCGTGCTGGCCTATATGGACTACGAGCGCAAGATCAGCGGCCTGGGCCCGGTGTTTCAGCCCACCGGCAACCTGGAGGCCGACATGCAGACCATCCAGGCTTTCTACAAGCCATACAAAGGCAAAAACCCGGACCAGTCGGGCAACGACTAGGCCGCCGGGTCGCGAATCTCCCAACGCACCGCGTCAATTTTTTTGAGCAGTTCGTCGGGCAGCGTGGTACCCCAGGCGTTCAGGTCTTCGTCGAGTTGCGCCAGCGAGGTCACGCCAATGATGGTGCTGCGCACCTGCCACTTGGTGTAGCAAAAGGCCAGTGCCATCTGGGTCGGCGTCAGGCCGTATTCGCGCGCCAGCGCGTTGTAGCGGCGCGCGGCCTGCAGCGCCTCGGCGCGGCCCCAGCGCTGCTTGCGCATGGACTCGTATTTGGCAATGCGCGCCTCGGCGGGCGCATCCGGCCCCGTGGTGCCCGACACATCGTATTTTCCGGTCAGCAGGCCAAAGCCGAGCGGAGAGTAGGCCAGCAACGA
>CAKZJN010000323.1 GCA_936943465.1 uncultured Rhodoferax sp. | reverse complement strand
GTCGGCGTTCATGGCCAGGCACATGGAGCATCCGGGTTCGCGCCACTCAAAGCCGGCGGCCTTGAAGATTTCGTGCAGCCCTTCGCGCTCGGCCTGGTCTTTCACCAGACCGGAGCCGGGCACCACCAGCGCCAGCTTGATGTTCTTGGCCACTTTCTGGCCCAGGTTTTTCACCACGGCAGCGGCTTCGCGCATGTCTTCAATGCGGCTGTTGGTGCAGGAGCCGATGAACACCTTGTCGACAAAAATATCGTTCAAGGGTTTGCCGGGTTCCAGTCCCATGTAGGTCAGCGCACGCTCAATGGCGCCGCGCTTGTTGGTGTCTTTTTCCTTATCCGGGTCCGGCACGGTAGCGTCCACGCCCAGCACCATTTCGGGCGAGGTACCCCAGGTGACTTGCGGCACGATCTGGCTGGCGTCAAGTTCCACCACGGCATCGAAATGCGCGCCGGCGTCGGAGTGCAGCGTCTTCCAATAGGCCACGGCCTGATCCCATTCCACTGCGGCGGCGGCTTCGTTGGCCGCATTTGCGCCGGGCGCCAGGGGGCGGCCCTTGACGTAATCAATAGTCTTTTCGTCAACCGCCACCAGCCCGGCGCGCGCGCCGGCTTCGATGGCCATGTTGCACACGGTCATGCGGCCTTCCATGCTGAGCGAGCGAATCGCGGAACCACCGAACTCGATGGTGTAGCCGGTGCCGCCTGCAGTGCCGATCCTGCCAATGATGGCCAGCACGATGTCCTTGGCGGTGACGCCCTTGGCAACGCTGCCTTCCACTTTGACCAGCATGTTCTTCGCCTTCTTGGCGAGTAGGGTTTGCGTGGCCATGACATGCTCCACCTCGCTGGTGCCAATGCCATGCGCCAACGCGCCAAATGCGCCGTGGGTGGAAGTGTGGCTGTCACCGCAGACTACGGTCATGCCGGGCAGGGTGGCGCCGTTTTCCGGGCCGATGACGTGCACGATGCCCTGGCGCTTGGACAGGAACGGAAAGTAGGCCGCAGAGCCGAATTCCTTGATGTTGTGGTCCAGCGTGGTGACTTGTTCCTTGCTGGTCGGGTCGGTAATGCCGTCGTAGCCCAGTTCCCAGCCGGTGGTTGGCGTGTTGTGGTCGGCGGTTGCCACGATCGAGCTGATGCGCCAGACCTTACGGCCGGCTTCGCGCAGGCCTTCAAAGGCCTGGGGGCTGGTGACTTCATGGACCAGGTGGCGGTCGATGTAGAGGACGGAAGTGCCGTCTTCTTCGGTGTGGACGACGTGCTCGTCCCAGAGTTTGTCGTACAGGGTGCGACTCATGAAGGTCCTTTGCGTTCGGTACAAAAATGCTATCGTGCACCGGTTTTTAAACTGGTACAAGAAGATAAATTATCCTGGTATAAATTCCACCATGAAAGACTCGGATCCACGCGCCCTGCTGGGTACCTTTATTCGTGCCCACCGCGAGCGACTGCCTTTGCCGGCCAAGGCGACGGGGCGCAGGCGCACGCCGGGTTGGCGGCGTGAAGAACTGGCAGAGGCCACCGGTGTCGGGGTGACCTGGATTACCTGGCTGGAACAGGGGCGCAATGTATCCGCCTCGCCCGCCGCGCTGGCCCGCCTGGCCGATGCGCTGCTGCTGAATCCGGCCGAGCGGGCGTCCTTGTTTGATCTGGCGGGCCGGCGTGACCCGATAACGCCCAACGCGCTGCAAATGGATGTTCCGGACCATGTCCTGGCGCTGCCCGGCCTGATGCAGGTGCCGGCGTATTTGCTTGATCATTTATGGACGGCGCGGGCCTGGAACGCAGAGGCCGCGGCCTTGTTCAAGGGCTGGCTCGATGAGGGGCGCGACCGCAACCTGTTGCGCTTTGTATTTCTGACACCCGAGGCCCAAACCCTGATTGCCGACTGGGCCGAGCGCGCCCAGCGTCTGGTGGCGGAGTTTCGTGCCGACTTCAGCCGCAGGCCACGCGATGAAGCGATGCAGGCGCTGATTGATGAACTGTCAGAGCGCAGCGCGCTATTCACCAAGATGTGGCGTGAACAGACGGTTTTGCACCGCGAGGGGGGTGAGCGCCGCTTTCAGGGTCACGATGGCGGTCTGAGGCGCTACGTGCAAACCACGTTGCTGGTGGCATCGCAAACCGAGTGCAAGCTGGTGTGCCTAGCCCCGTTGCCTTCGAGTTAAAGCTGGCGACAGACGTAAAAAAGCCCGCCGGGGCCATGCCAGGGCGGGCTTTCGGGGCGGGTGTGCTTAGCGCTGAGCGATCGGCAGCACGTCGCGCTTCACCGAACCGGTGAACAACTGGCGGGGACGACCGATCTTGTACTCGGGGTCGCCAATCATTTCGTTCAACTGTGCAATCCAGCCGACGGTACGTGCCAGCGAGAAGATCGCGGTGAACAGGCTGACGGGGATGCCGATAGCGCGTTGCACGATGCCGGAGTAGAAGTCCACGTTGGGGTAGAGCTTGCGCTGGACGAAGTAATCGTCTTCCAGGGCAATCTTTTCCAGGGCCATGGCCAGCTTGAACAGCGGGTCGTTTTCCAGGCCCAGAGCGGTCAGCACTTCCTTGCAGGTTTCCTGCATTAGCTTGGCGCGCGGGTCGTAGTTCTTGTACACGCGGTGACCGAAGCCCATCAGCTTGACGCCGGAGTTCTTGTCCTTCACCTGGTTCATGAATTCGCCAACCTTGGCCACGCCGCCCATCTTCTGGATGTCTTCCAGCATGTTCAGGCAGGCTTCGTTGGCGCCACCGTGCGAGGGGCCCCACAGGCAGGCCACGCCGGCTGCGATGGCAGCAAACGGGTTGGTGCCGGAAGAACCGCACAGACGCACGGTCGAAGTGGACGCGTTTTGCTCGTGGTCAGCGTGCAGGATGAAGATGCGGTCCAGCGCGCGCTCGATCACGGGGTTCACCACGTAGTCTTCGCAAGGCGTAGCAAACATCATGTGCATGAAGTTGCCGGCGTAGCTCAGGTTGTTCTTGGGGTACATGTAGGGCTGGCCTGCGCTGTACTTGTATGCCATCGCCACGAGCGTGGGCATCTTGGCGATCAGACGGATCGCGGAGATTTCACGGTGCTCGGGGTTATTGATGTCGGTGCTGTCGTGGTAGAAGGCCGACAGGGCACCCACCAGGCCGGTCATGATGGCCATGGGGTGGGCATCGCGACGGAAACCGCGCAGGAAGAATTGCATCTGCTCGTTGACCATGGTGTGGTTGGACACACGCTTGGTGAACTCGGCCTTGCCGGCTTCGTTCGGCAGGTTTCCGTACAGCAACAGGTGGCAGGTTTCCATGAAGTCGCAGTTCACGGCCAATTGCTCGATGGGGTAGCCGCGGTACAGCAACTCACCCTTGTCACCGTCGATGTAGGTGATGGCCGACTGGCACGAAGCCGTGGACAAAAAGCCCGGGTCGTAGGTAAACATGCCGGTCTGGGCATACAGCTTGCGGATGTCAATGACGTCCGGACCTACGGAACCCTGGTAGACCGGGAGGTCTACGCTCGGGGCGCCGTTACTGAACGACATGGTGGCTTTGTTGTCAGCTAGTTTCATCTTTCGCCTTTCAGAGAGGTACTCTCAACATTTTTAAAACTTCACGCACATCTTCGGTATCGAGCTGGGCGTCAACCTGAGCGAGCGATTTCCGTGCCAGATGCACGTCGAGCAAGTCGTTATCGCTTAAATCCATTAGCGCACCCAAGGCATTCGCCTGCCTTACGGTCAGGGTGGCGCTGAAGCGACCGAAAAAACGCTCAATGAACAAATCGTTCTCCAGCAGGCCGCGGCGGCAACGCCACTGCAACTTGCTCAGAGCCCGTTCGTCGATGAGGGTGTCTTCGGTCACAGTTTCCCTTTAGACGGTACGCATGACCATCATTTCCTTGATCTTGCCAATCGCCTTGGTGGGGTTCAAACCCTTGGGGCAGACTTCGACACAATTCATGATGGTGTGGCAGCGGAACAGGCGGTAGGGATCTTCCAGGTTGTCCAGACGCTCGGCAGTTGCCTGGTCACGGCTGTCGGCCAGGAAACGGTAGGCCTGTAACAGACCAGCCGGGCCGACAAACTTGTCGGGGTTCCACCAGAAGCTCGGGCACGAAGTGGAGCAACTGGCGCACAGAATGCACTCGTACAGGCCGTTGAGCTCTTCACGCTCTTCGGGGCTCTGCAGACGTTCCTTATCGGGAGGCACGGTGCCATTGATCAGGTACGGCTTGATGGAGTTGTACTGCTTGAAGAACTGGGTCATGTCGACGATCAGGTCGCGAATGACGGGCAGTCCGGGCAGGGGCTTCAGAACAATCTTGCCGGGCAGCGTCAGCATGTTGGTCAGGCAGGCCAGACCGTTCTTGCCGTTGATGTTCATGGCGTCCGAACCGCACACGCCTTCGCGGCAGGAGCGGCGGAAGGAGATGGTGGGGTCAATGGCCTTGAGCTTCATCAGGGCGTCGAGCAGCATGCGCTCGTTGCCATCGAGTTCCACCTCGATGTCCTGCATGTAGGGCTTGGCGTCCTTGTCCGGATCGTAGCGGTAGATGGAGAAAGTGCGTTTGGTCATATTCGTGATCTCGCGGTGTTGTTCGCTATCGGGCGCTTTAGAACGTACGGACCTTGAGGGGCACGGAGTCCACGGTCAAGGGCTTCATCTGGACGGGCTTGTACGACAGGCGGTTGCCTTCGCTGTACCACAGGGTGTGCTTGTGCCACTCTTTGTCATTACGGCCGTTGGGGAACTCGGCCGAGTCAGCGTAGTCGTCCACGGTGTGGGCGCCACGGCTTTCGTGACGGGCAGCGGCGGACACGATGGTGGCCTGTGCGGCTTCGATCAGGTTGTCCACTTCCAGCGCTTCGATACGGGCGGTGTTGAACACCTTGGACTTGTCTTTCAGGTTGACGGCGGCCACGCGCTTGCGCAGTTCGGCGACCTTGACCACGCCTTCGTCCATGCTCTTCTGGGTGCGGAACACGCCGGCGTGTTGCTGCATGGTGGAGCGGATGTCGTTGGCCACGTCTTGCGCGTATTCGCCGCTGGCGGCATTGTCCAGACGGGACAGGCGGGCCAGTGTGCGATCGGCTGCGTCTTTGGGCAGGTCCTTGTGCTCTTTGCTCTTCTTGGCGAAGTCAACGATGTGGTTACCGGCAGCGCGGCCGAACACCAGCAAGTCGAGCAGGGAGTTGGTGCCCAGGCGGTTGGCGCCGTGCACCGACACGCAGGAGCATTCACCCACGGCGTACAGGCCGTTGATGACCTGGTTGTGCACGTCGCCGTTTTGCACCACGACCTGGCCATTGATGTTGGTGGGGATACCACCCATCTGGTAGTGAATGGTCGGCACGACCGGGATCGGCTCTTTGGTGATATCGACGTTGGCAAAGTTGTGGCCGATTTCGAACACCGAAGGCAGACGCTTCATGATGGTTTCGGCACCGAGGTGGTCGAGCTTCAAGAGCACGTGGTCCTTGTTCGGACCGCAGCCACGGCCTTCCTTGATTTCCTGGTCCATCGAGCGGGACACGAAGTCGCGTGGAGCCAAGTCTTTCAGGGTGGGCGCATAGCGCTCCATGAAGCGCTCGCCATTGCTGTTCAGCAAAATGGCGCCTTCGCCACGGCAGCCTTCGGTCAGCAGAACGCCCGCACCGTGCACGCCGGTGGGGTGGAACTGCCAGAATTCCATGTCTTCCAGCGGGATGCCGGCGCGTGCCGCCATGCCCAGACCGTCGCCGGTGTTGATGAAGGCATTGGTGGAAGCCGCGAAGATACGTCCTGCACCGCCGGTGGCCAGCAGTGTGGTCTTGGCTTGCAGAATGTGCACGTCGCCCGTTTCCATCTCGAGGGCGGTCACGCCGACCACGTCGCCTTCAGCGTCGCGAATCAGGTCAAGGGCCATCCACTCCACGAAGAAGCTGGTCTTGGCAGCCACGTTTTGCTGGTACAGCGTGTGCAACATGGCGTGGCCGGTACGGTCGGCAGCGGCGCAGGCGCGCTCTACAGCCTTTTCACCGTAGTTGGCGGTGTGGCCGCCGAACGGACGCTGGTAAATCGTGCCATCGGGGTTGCGGTCGAACGGCATGCCCATGTGCTCCAGGTCGTACACGACCTTGGGTGCTTCACGGCACATGAATTCGATCGCATCCTGGTCGCCGAGCCAGTCGGAGCCCTTGACGGTGTCGTAGAAGTGGTAGTGCCAGTTGTCGTCGTTCATGTTGCCCAGGGACGCGCCGATACCGCCTTGCGCGGCCACCGTGTGCGAGCGGGTGGGGAACACTTTGGACAAAACTGCCACGTTCAAACCGGCACGTGCCAGTTGGAGCGAAGCGCGCATGCCGGAGCCGCCGGCGCCGACGATAACAACGTCAAATTTGCGTTTGGTAACTTGGTAAGCCATGTGTGTGCCTATGTGTTGGATGCTGGTTATTCGGGGCGATCAGAGACGCCACAAAACCTGAACAGCCCAGCCGGCACAACCGACGAGCCAGACGATGGAGAGAACCTGCAAGGACAGGCGCACGGAGACGGGCTTGACGTAGTCCATCCAGATGTCGCGGATACCGATCCAGGCGTGGTAGAGCAGGGCGATGATGACCACAAAGGTCAGGAACTTCATCCACTGGGCCGAGAAGATGCCGGCCCATTTGTCGTAACCCATCGGGCCTTTGGAGAAGATGATCTGCTCCAGCAGGACCAGAGTAAAGATAGCCATCAGCGCTGCGGTGACGCGCTGGGCCAGCCAGTCACGCAGACCGTAATGGGCGCCGGTAGCGAGGCGTTTGGAGCCGTAGTTAACTGCCATTTGGGTTTCCTTGTAAGAGGTTTGCAGAGATTAGTACAGGCCGAAGAGCTTGGCGCCCAAAGCTGCGGTCAGCAGCAGGGAAACGGTCAGCACAGCCAGCGCAGAAGAGCGACCGAATTGCTTGGTCACGGCATCGTGGTTCACGTCCATCCAGAGGTGGCGCATGCCGGCCGCGAAGTGGTGCAGGTAGGACCAGATGATGCCCAGTGCCGCCAGCTTCACAAACCAGCCGGGCACAAAGCCGATGCCGGCGCTGAACACATGGGTGAAGCGGGCAAACGAAATTTCAGAAGACACCGAGGTGTCAAACATCCAGATGATGAAGGGCATCAGCACAAACAGGATGGCGCCGCTGATGCGGTGCATGATGGACACGATGGCCGCTATGGGGAATTTATAGGTGGGGAGGTCAGAAATCGCGTTGATGTTGCGGAATTCAGGCCGCTTGGCGCGGCTGGACGATGCGAGGTCGGTCATGAATTGCTTTCTATTTGGAGATGTAACGGCAATGTAATTATTACGCGGAGAAGCAAAATTCTATTGCACCGCATCATTCTGACATTGGTCTTGCATAGCTGGCTTTCAGTTCAAACTATTTTGATAGAAATGGGTGTCGGTCAGGTACAGACCACGCCGCAATTCCATGGCTACATCGTTGTACGTGTAGGCGATCCGCTCGACGCTGAGCAACGGGGTTTGCGTGCTCGTCTTAAGCAGGGCGCATTGTTCCTCATCCGGCAGCACGGCGCGAATTTTTTCTGCAGCACGTACCATGGGTACACCGAACTCGGTTTCGAATAGCGCGTACATGGGGCCCTGGTAGGCGCGCAGCCGTTCGGCAGTCAGTCCCTTGAAGGTCGTGCCGGGTAACCACAGGTCTTCCAGAATGGTGGGGCGGGAGGCGAAAGAGAGAACGCGGCGCACCTGCAGCACCGACTCGCCCTGGCGAATCGACAGCAACTTGGCAATGTCGGCGGAGGCGCGAACACGTTTGCAATCGACGATTTCGCGCTGCGCCGGTCCTTCGCTTTGCAAGTCGCCGCTGTCGGGCAACAGGCGCAGAAAGCGGTACTGCACGTGCTGCTCCGCGTGGGTGGCTACATAAGTGCCCTTGCCCTGGCGGCGCACCAATAGATTTTCGGAGGCCAACTCATCAATGGCCTTGCGCACGGTCCCTTGGCTCACCTTGTAGCGCGCGGCCAGATCCATCTCGCTGGGAATGGCGGTGCTGGGCTTCCACTCGCCGGACTGCAGGCTTTGCAGGATGAGTGTCTTGATCTGTTGATAAAGCGGGCTGAATGCAGGGGTGAGCGGCGCAGGCGCAACAACGGCGGGGTCTGCTGGAACCCCGCTCAGGGCGGAATCGGCTGCTGTATTCATCAAATTTGGGCCCGTCAAACGCGGTTCGAAGTCAGTCTCAAGTCAGTCTTCAAATTTTTCGCAATCATATCTTATATAAGACATAAGACAAATTGACTTGGGCGATAAATCAAGGGTAAACTCTTGGTCGATCTGCAGGGCTCAAACCGTGTTGCTTGGGCTCTGGATAGTCCCCGTTTCATAACCTTCCTGGAGTACCACCATGAGCAAAAAGCCTGTTCGCGTCGCCGTTACCGGAGCCGCCGGTCAAATCGGATATGCCCTTCTGTTCCGCATCGCCTCCGGCGAAATGCTGGGCAAAGACCAGCCCGTCATTCTGCAATTGCTCGAAATTCCGGATGAAAAAGCCCAGAACGCGCTGAAGGGCGTGATCATGGAACTGGAAGACTGCGCATTCCCGCTGCTGGCCGGCATCGAAGCCCACAGCAACCCCGAAGAAGCTTTCAAAGACACCGACTACGCTTTGCTGGTGGGTGCGCGTCCCCGTGGCCCCGGCATGGAGCGCGCCGACCTGCTGGCCGCCAACGCTGCCATCTTCACCGTGCAAGGCAAGGCCCTGAACAAGGTTGCCAGCCGCAATGTGAAGGTTCTGGTCGTCGGCAACCCCGCCAACACCAATGCCTACATCGCCATGAAGTCGGCTCCCGATCTGCCCGCAAAGAACTTCACCGCCATGCTGCGTCTGGACCACAACCGCGCTGCTTCGCAACTGGCTGGCAAGACCGGCACCGCCGTGGGTGACATCCGTAAGCTGACCGTGTGGGGCAACCACTCTCCCACGATGTACGCCGACTACCGTTTTGCCACCACCAACGGCAAGAGCATCAAGGATCTGGTGAACGACCAGGTCTGGAATGCCGACACCTTCCTGCCCACCGTGGGCAAGCGCGGCGCCGCCATCATTGCTGCTCGTGGCCTGTCTTCTGCTGCATCCGCTGCCAACGCCGCCATCGACCACATCCGTGACTGGGCCCTGGGCTCTAACGGCGAATGGGTGACGATGGGTGTTCCCTCCAACGGCGAATACGGTATCCCCGCCGGCATCGTGTTTGGCTTCCCGGTTGTGACCGCCAACGGCGAATACAAGATTGTCGAAGGCCTGGAAATTGACGCCTTCTCGCAAGAGCGCATCAACATCACCCTGGCCGAGCTGCAAGGCGAGGCGGACGGCGTCAAGCACCTGCTGTAATCGGCATGATTCATCCGCGCGAAGTGCTGCTGGGTGCTCAGGGTGCCACCGGCTTTTTGCCGGTGTGCGACCACTACAGCGGCGTGGAAGCGCGGATGAAAAAAAGCCTGCAACTGCAGGCTGAAATGACAGAAGAGTTCGGCGCCTGTGTCTTTGACGTGACGCTGGACTGTGAAGACGGTGCCCCCGCGGGTGCCGAAGTGGAGCAAGCCCACCGCGTGGTGGAGCTTGCTACCGCTGGATATTCTCAAGCCCATGGCATCAAACCCCGGATCGGCGCACGCCTGCACCCGGTAGACCACGCGTTTTTTGAGTCAGATGCGGCCATTGTGGCCGGTGGTGCGGCGGCCTCTCTGGCCTACGTCATGATTCCCAAGGTGGAGTCGGTCGCTGACGTGCGGCGCGCCCTAGGCGCCATCGATGCCGCTGTAGGTGATAGCCGTTCGACCCCCATTCCCTTGCATGTTTTGATTGAGTCGCCTGCTGCCGTGCATCAGGCGTTCGAGATTGCGCGCCATGCGCGGGTGGAGTCCATCAGCTTTGGTTTGATGGACTTCGTGTCCGCCCATGCGGGTGCCATTCCGTCGTCGGCTATGGGAGTGCGTTCCGCGCACGATACCGAAACACTCGACCAGTTCCACCACCCCCTGGTGGTGCGTGCCAAACTGGAAATTGCGTCGGCCTGCCACGCTGCGGGCAAGGTTCCGTCGCATTGCGTGGTCACCGAATTCAAAGACGCGCAGGCGCTGGAAAAGTCGGCCCGTCAGGCCGCCAACGCGCTGGGTTACACCCGGATGTGGAGCATCCATCCCGACCAGATTCGCCCCATTCTGCGGGCCTTTGCGCCCAGTGAGGCGGAGGTGGGATTGGCCAGCACCATCATCTGGGAAGCACAGCGGCAGGAGTGGGCACCGATCTCGCTGGCAGGGAAGTTGCATGACCGTGCCAGCTACAGGTACTTTTGGCAGGTTCTGGAGCGTGCGCACCAGACGGGGTGTACGCTGCCCGATGAAGTCCGAGCTTATTTTTCAACCGAATCAGCGCTTGTCAGTTGACTGACTGGCAAGCAAGTTAAAAACCGTTTCAGTTACCAATGAAGGAGTGAAGTATGTTGAAGTCTTACCGTGACCATGTGGCCGAACGTGCCGCCCTGGGAATCCCCCCGCTGCCGCTCACAGCCCAGCAAACGGGCGAGTTGATTGAACTCCTGAAGGCTCCGCCCGCAGGCGAAGAAGCCACGTTGGTGGACCTGATTACCCACCGCGTTCCCGCCGGTGTGGACGATGCCGCCAAGGTCAAGGCCAGCTACCTGGCTGCCGTGGCCCACGGCACCGAAAAGTGCGCGCTGATCAGCCGCGCCCGTGCTACTGAATTGCTGGGCACCATGCTCGGCGGTTACAACATCAGCCCGCTGGTGGACCTGCTGGATGACGCAGCCGTTGCCGCCGAAGCCGCCGAAGGCCTGAAGAAGACCCTGCTGATGTTTGACCAGTTCCATGACGTCAAGGAAAAGGCCGACAAAGGCAACACATTCGCCAAGGCCGTGCTGCAAAGCTGGGCCGATGCCGAGTGGTTCACCAGCCGCCCCGAAGTGCCCCAGTCCATCACCGTGTCCATCCTGAAGGTCACCGGCGAAACCAATACCGACGACCTGTCTCCCGCGCCCGACGCTTGGAGCCGTCCCGACATCCCGCTGCACGCTCTGGCCATGCTCAAGAACAAGCGTGACGGCATCACCCCCGAGGAAGACGGCAAGCGTGGCCCGGTGAAGTTCATCGAAGACCTGCGCGCCCGTGGCAACCTGGTGGCCTACGTGGGCGACGTGGTCGGAACCGGCTCCAGCCGCAAGTCCGCTACCAATTCCGTGCTGTGGTTCACCGGTGAAGACATTCCGTTTGTGCCGAACAAGCGTTTCGGTGGCGTCTGCCTGGGCACCAAGATTGCTCCCATTTTCTACAACACCATGGAAGATGCCGGCGCTCTGCCGATCGAACTGGATGTGAGC
>CAKZJN010000322.1 GCA_936943465.1 uncultured Rhodoferax sp. | reverse complement strand
TCAGCTTCGGCCGGGGGAATATATCCAATTGGTTCGAGCAACCGGTGGTGGTTAAACCAGGACACCCATTCCAGCGTTGCAAGTTCCAGCGACTCCTTGGTCTTCCAAGGCGCCCGGCGATGAATCAATTCAGCCTTGTACAAGCCGTTGATGGTCTCGGCCAGGGCGTTGTCATAGCTGTCGCCTTTGCTGCCCACAGAGGGCTCTATGCCTGCCTCGGCCAGGCGTTCGCTGTAGCGGATGGAGACGTACTGGGAGCCCCTATCGCTGTGGTGGATCAGCGCCCCATCGCGCTGTGGCCGCCGGTCATACAAGGCCTGCTCCAGCGCGTCCAGAACAAAGTCTGTGCGCATGGAACTGCTTTGCCGCCAACCCACTATCCGGCGGGCATAGACGTCAATCACAAAGGCCACGTATTGCCAGCCTTGCCAGGTCGAGACGTACGTGAAGTCCGACACCCACAACTGGTTGGGCCGGTCTGCCTTGAACTGCCGGTTGACCCGGTCCAGCGGGCATGGCACGGTCCTGTCACCGACGGTGGTGCGGACCACCTTGCCGCGGCGCACTCCCCGCAGGCCAGCGTGCCGCATGAGCCGCTCCACCGTGCAGCGTGCCACGGCAACACCTTCCCGGTTCATCTGGTGCCAGACCTTGTCAGCACCGTAGACCTGCATGTTGGATTGCCAAACCTGGTGAATCTGCGGCAGCAGGATTGCATCCTGCTTGGCTCGTGCACAACGCAGCTCCGGTGTGCGTTGCTGGGCGGCATGGCGACGGTAGCCCGACGGGGCGATTTGCAGCACTCTGCAGATCGGCTCGACCCCGTAGGTATCGCGATGCTGGTCGACAAAACCGATCAGTATTTGAGTTTGCGGTCGAGCTCCGCCTGGGCAAAAAAAGCACTGGCCAGTTTCAGGATTTCATTGGCACGGCGCAGTTCCTTGACCTCACGTTCAAGAGCCTTGATGCGCTCACGCTCCTCGCTGGTGACGCCTTCGCGGGCACCGGAATCAATCTCACTTTTTTTGACCCATTCATTCAAGGTCTGGGGCACGCAACCAATCTTGGCCGATATGGACTCAATGGCTGCCCACAGGGAGGGATATTCGCCACGGTGCTCTTGCACCATGCGCACTGCGCGTTCGCGGACTTCGGGGGAAAACTTCGTTGACTTTCTCATGGCTCCATCTTCTCAGGTGTTGGAGCCTCCTCAAAATCCGGGGCGATTCACAGCACGTTCGAAGGGCGATCAGGGGCTTGTTAAAACATGACTCGACGCGATCAATCGCAGGCCAAGGCCAGCAAACCCGTTGCCGTATTGGAAATCGGGATGTGGTAATTGCTGTGCACCTTACGCACGGCCGGCGAGCCCACCGTCAAGGCCGCGCGCATGGCCAGCCACATCAGCAACTCCACGCCTTGGGTGCCGGCTTTCTCCACCAGTTCATGCACGCTGA
>CAKZJN010000321.1 GCA_936943465.1 uncultured Rhodoferax sp. | reverse complement strand
GTCTCGTAACCCATCTTGACCAGTTCCACCGCGCCGCCGCACAAAACGGCTTGCTCGCCGAACAAGTCGGTTTCGGTTTCTTCTTTGAAGTTGGTTTCAATGATGCCGGCCTTGCCGCCACCGTTGGCCATGGCATAGCTCAGGGCCAAGTCACGGGCCTTGCCGGACTTGTCCTGGTGCACCGCCACCAGGTGGGGCACGCCGCCACCTTGGGTGTAGGTGTTACGCACGGTGTGGCCGGGAGCCTTGGGAGCCACCATCCAGACGTCCAGATCGGCACGGGGCACGACTTGGTTGTAGTGCACGTTGAAGCCGTGGGCAAAGGCCAGCGAAGCGCCCTGCTTCATGTTGGGGGCCACGTTGTTGTTGTATACCTCGGCGATTTGCTCGTCGGGCAACAAGATCATGACCACGTCAGCAGCCTTGACCGCATCGTTCACTTCCATCACGGTCAGGCCGGCCTTGCCAACCTTGTCCCAGGAAGCGCCACCCTTGCGCAAACCAACCACAACCTTCACGCCGCTGTCGTTCAAGTTCTGTGCGTGGGCGTGGCCTTGGCTACCGTAACCAATAATGGCAACCGTCTTGCCCTTGATGAGGCTCAGATCACAATCTTTATCGTAAAAAACCTTCATTTCATCTCTCCGTTGTAAAAACTTAAACTCGCAAAATACGTTCGCCACGGCCCAGGCCGCTAGAGCCTGTGCGCACGGTTTCCAGAATGGCAGATCGTTCGATGGCCTCCAGGAAGGCATCGTTCTTGGCCTGATCGCCGGTCAGCTCAATGGTGTAGCTCTTCTCGGTGACGTCAATGATGCGCCCCCGGAAGATGTCGGCCATGCGCTTCATTTCCTCGCGCTCCTTGCCCACCGCGCGTACCTTCACCATCATAAGCTCGCGCTCGATGTAGGAACCTTCGGTCAGGTCCACCACCTTGACCACTTCGATCAGGCGGTTCAGGTGCTTGGTAATTTGCTCGATGACGTCTTCAGAGCCGGCAGTCTGAATCGTCATGCGCGACAGACTCGGATCTTCGGTGGGCGCCACTGTCAGCGACTCGATGTTGTAACCACGGGCCGAAAAAAGGCCCACCACGCGGGAGAGGGCTCCAGCCTCGTTCTCCAGCAAAACTGCAATGATGTGTTTCATAGGTCCAGATTCCTCTTTTCGCCGCCCTCCCCCTGACGCGGTAACGTCAAGGCTTGGCGGGCAATAGATTCGTCAAAAAATTATTGGTCAATAAGGCTTACAGATCTTCGGACCCAAGCAGCATTTCGGTAATGCCCTTGCCTGCTTGCACCATCGGGAACACGTTCTCGGTGGGGTCGGTACGGAAGTCCATGAACACCGTGCGGTCCTTCAGGCGGCGTGCCTCGCGCAAAGCGGGCTCCACGTCTTCCGGACGCTCAATCAACATGCCCACGTGGCCATATGCTTCAGCCAACTTCACGAAGTTGGGCAGCGCGTCCATGTAGCTGTGGCTGTAGCGGCCTTCGTACTCCACCTCTTGCCACTGACGCACCATACCGAGGTAACGGTTGTTCAAGGCGCAGATCTTGATCGGCGTGTTGTATTGCAGGCAGGTCGACAGTTCCTGGATACACATCTGAACCGAGCCTTCGCCGGTGATGGTGAAGACCTCAGCGTCCGGCTTGGCCAACTTGATACCCATGGCGTAAGGAATGCCCACACCCATGGTTCCCAGACCACCGGAATTGATCCAGCGGCGCGGCTCATCAAAACGGTAGTACTGGGCCGCCCACATCTGGTGCTGGCCCACGTCGGACGTGATGTAGGTATCCGCGTCCTTGGTCATGTTCCAGAGGGTTTCCACCACATACTGGGGCTTGATCACGTCCTTGTTGGATCGGTCGTACTTCAGGCAGTCGCGCACGCGCCAACCTTCAATCGTTTCCCACCAGGACCCCAGGGCATTGGCATCGGGCTTGGTGCTGCTTTCCTTGATCATCGCGATCATTTCAGTCAGCACATCCTTGACGTCGCCCACGATTGGAATGTCGACCTTCACGCGCTTGGAAATGCTGGACGGGTCGATGTCGATGTGGATGATCTTGCGTTCGTTTTGCGCAAAGTGCTTGGGGTTACCAATCACGCGGTCATCAAAACGGGCGCCAACGGCCAGCAACACATCGCAGTTTTGCATCGCATTGTTCGCTTCGACCGTACCGTGCATGCCCAACATGCCCAGGAATTTGCGGTCGCTCGCCGGATAAGCACCCAGACCCATCAGCGTATTGGTGCAGGGGTAACCCAGCATATCGACCAGCGTACGCAGCTCAGCCGAGGCATTGCTCAACAGCACACCGCCGCCGGTGTAAATGTAGGGACGTTTAGCCGCCAGCAGCAACTGCAGCGCCTTGCGAATCTGGCCGCCATGCCCCTTGCGAACCGGGTTGTACGAGCGCATTTCAACGCTGGTCGGGTAACCGGTATAGGGCACCTTTTTGAAGGACACGTCCTTTGGAATATCCACCAGCACGGGGCCCGGACGACCGCTGCGCGCGATATGGAACGCCTTCTTCAGCGTTTCCGCCAGATCCTTGGCGTCTTTCACCAGGAAGTTGTGCTTGACGATTGGGCGGGTAATGCCAACCGCATCACACTCCTGGAAGGCATCCATACCGATGGCATGCGTCGGCACCTGGCCGCTGATGATGACCATCGGAATGCTGTCCATGTAGGCCGTCGCAATGCCGGTCACCGCATTGGTGACACCCGGGCCGGAAGTGACCAGTGCAACGCCCACATCGCCGGTTGCACGCGCATAGCCATCGGCCGCATGCACCGCAGCCTGCTCGTGCCGGACCAGCACGTGCTGAATGGTGTCTTGTTTGTAGAAAGCGTCATAGATGTGCAGAACGGCACCGCCGGGATAGCCCCAGATGTACTTGACGTTCTCGGCCTGCAAAGCCTTGACGAGAATTTCCGCACCGCGAAGTTCCAGATGGGAGTCGGATTTTTGTGCAGCAACTGCTGCAGAAGCGATTTCAGCTTTGGATATTTCCATGATGAACCTTTGTGAATTTCTCTAACGAAAAACCTTGGGTGCCCCTTCACAAACACTTGTGGCGTCGCGTCGGGACTTAAGGACCAGGACATGGGCGCAGTGAATAACGCGCCGGACCAGGACCCGTTTGCCTTTTGAAGAGCAATGCGGATTATCGCATTTTCCGAAGCACCACCGCGCAAGCGGTTGAATCTAGGCCGGTACGGGTGCCATAATCGCCTACTTTTTTACACGAACTGATTGCCTTGGCGTCTGACTTTGAACTCACCGAATTCTTGAAAAGCGTTGAAAAGCGCGCCTTCAAACGTTCGGTCTATCACGTTCGAAACGAAGAATCCGCACTGGACATAGTCCAGGAAAGCATGATGAAACTAGCGGAACATTATGGGCACAAGCCCATCAATGAACTTCCCATGTTGTTTCAACGCATTTTGTCCAATTGCACGCTCGACTGGTTTAGGCGGCAAAAGGTTCAGAATGCCCTCTTCTCGAACTTGAGCGACTTTGAGTCCGCCAATGAATCCGAAGATTTCAACCTGTTAGAGACATTAGATGCCTCTTCAGGCTCCGATCAGGGTGAAAGTGCTGAAAGCATCACCGATCGGGCACAAACATTGCAGAGTATTGAAGAAGAAATTAAGCAACTCCCGACGCGTCAACGGGAGGCTTTTCTGATGCGTTACTGGGAAGAGATGGATGTTGCGGAGACAGCCGCTGCTATGGGCTGTTCTCAAGGCAGTGTAAAAACGCACTGCTCAAGGGCGGTTGCAGCATTGAGTCAGGCGTTGCGGGCAAAGGGGATCAGACTATGAATACACAAAGAAACTTGAACCCTCGTGTAAACGAGGAGGTGTTCGCCAAGGCAGTCACACGGCGCTTATCCGAAGGCGCTGAAGACCTGCCTCACGAAATTACCGAGCGGCTGAAAGCGGCGCGCGCAATGGCCGCATCACGGCGCCGAATCGTGGCGGTTCAGGCGCCTGGTCGCGTGTCCATTTCTGGGGGAGAAGCTACCCTGAATTGGAATGACGGTGAAGGCTGGTGGAACCGCCTTGCCTCTGTGTTGCCACTGGTCGCACTGGTTGCTGGACTGATCACCATCGGCGTTTTGCAAGATGAAATGCGGGCCCAAGAGATTGCTGAAGTGGACGCTGAGTTGCTGATCGATGACCTCCCCCCGCAAGCCTACACAGACCCCGGATTTGCACAGTTTGTGCGCTCGAACCGGATCAACTAACCGCCTTATGCTGATTCGGAATAGTTGGAGCCTTCGCAAGTGGGCAGGTTCGGCTGAAGCCATTGCCTTTATGCCCCTACTTGTCGCTGCCCTTTTGACGGGCCCTGGGCAGGCGTATGCGCAAAGTACGGCCACACAATCTGCAGTGACGCCCCTCATCGCCACTGGCCCGCAGTGGTCTGCACTTACCAAGATGCAACAGTCCGCCCTGGCACCGCTGGGCAAGGCGTGGGACACGTTGAGTGAAGGTCAGCGACGCAAATGGCTAGCCATCGCGCAATCCTACAAAGACCTGGCGCCGACTGAACAGGAAAAAATGCACAGCCGCATGGTGGAGTGGGCGGCCCTTTCACCCAAAGACCGCGAACTCGCCCGACTGAACTTCGCACAAACCAAGTCGGTCAATAAATCCGACCGGGCGGCCAATTGGGAGGCCTATCAGGCGCTGAGCCCTGAAGAGCGGCAAAAACTGGCCGAAAGCGCCAAGATTAAACCGGTGGGTGCCGCAGTGGCCGTCAAACCGGTTCCCCCTGAAAAGCTAGCGGCCGTTCCCGTAACCCGCCACACGCCCGAGCAAGAGCGTGCGTCTGCCACGGCGCAACACCCCCCACTGAACCGGGTCACCCTGTTGCCTAAACCCTTGGCCAAGGCCTCAGATCCTGGCGTCGGCACACCTGCCTCCAAACCCTGATGGCGCCGGGTCTTTCACGCCGCATGGCCTGCTGGCTATATGAAGGCCTGCTTCTGTTCGGCGTTTGCTTCATCGCAGGCTACTTGTTTGGAACGCTGAGCCAAACGCGCAACGCGCTGGACAACCGCAATGCCTTGCAGGCGTTTCTCTTCGTTGTTTTCGGCATTTACTTTGTCTGGTTTTGGTCCAAAGGCCAGACATTGGCGATGAAGACTTGGCATATCCGGGTGGCGGATCGTCAGGGTAAGCCGCTTACCCAGTTTCGCGCGTTTGTGCGGTATGTGCTGAGCTGGATATGGTTTATTCCCCCTTTGTTAGGTGCGTCACTTTTTGGGCTGCCGGGGGCGGAGGTGGTGGTCATTGCGATTGGATGGATCGCGATTTGGGCCTTACTCAGCCGCTTTCACCCAGAGCGCCAGTTCTGGCACGACGTGTGGGCAGGAACCAGGCTGGTAAGCTCGGCGCCTGTCAACCGCTGATTGCCACCCGTTCTTGATGCAGCCCGAACCGCTCGAATCCGTAAACCCGCAAAAACAGCGCAAAGGACTCAATCGAATCCTGCACGCCAGTGGTTACTCCGCCGCAGGATTGCGGGCGGCCTGGAACGAGACCGCTTTCAGGCAGGAGGCCATCCTTTCCTTTGTCTTGTTGCCCGCTTCATTTTGGCTTGGGACCCATTGGACTGAAGTTGCGATACTGAGCGGCAGCGTCCTGGCCGTGATGGTGGTAGAAATTCTGAATACCGCGCTGGAGTCGGCCATTGATCGCATTGGGCCGGAGTGGCATGACCTGTCCAAACGCGCCAAAGACTTGGGTAGCGCCGCCGTTTTGCTCAGCCTCATCTGGTGCGTTGGCGTGTGGGCGGCCGCACTTTATAAGCATTTCGCATGAAACAACCGCGCTTTTCCGTATGTGTGTACTGCGGCTCCAAACCCGGCACCAATGAACTCTATACCCAGGCCGCCGTGCAGGTTGGGCAATGGATTGCCCGCCAGGGCGGCCAACTGGTTTATGGCGGTGGCAGTGGCGGCCTCATGGGCATCGTGGCCAACGCGGCGCTGGAGGCCGGCGCACCGGTGATTGGCATCATCCCGAAGGCGTTGGTCGAAAAGGAATGGGCACACCTTGGTTGCACCGAGCTGCATGTGGTGGACAACATGCACGATCGCAAGCGGATGATGGCCGAACGGGCCGATGCATTCCTGGCACTTCCCGGGGGTATTGGTACGTTCGAGGAGTTATTTGAGGTTTGGACCTGGCGGCAACTGGGCTACCACAACAAGCCGATCGGTCTGCTAAATGTTGCCGGTTATTACGATGGAATGCTGACTTTTCTTCAGCAAGCCGTCACCAATGGATTTATGGGTGACTGGCAAATGGGCCTGATCCGGGCCCAAGATTCTGCGGATGTTCTGTTGCGAGAACTGGTGGAAGGCGCCAATTTGCCTGGCACCTCCCACTGGGATCAGATTTAAGGCCCCCGCTGGGGCCCCGCCTTAAATGGCGGATTCGTCCTGTTCGCCGGTACGGATACGCACGACGCGCTCCACGCTGGTGACAAAAATCTTGCCATCGCCAATCTTTCCGGTACGTGCCGCCTTAACGATGGCTTCCACACAGCGGTCCACGTCTTCGGTCTTCACGACCACTTCCACCTTGACCTTGGGCAGAAAATCGACCACGTATTCGGCACCGCGGTACAGCTCGGTGTGGCCTTTTTGACGGCCAAAACCCTTCACTTCGGTCACAGTCAGACCGGTAACACCGCATTCAGCCAAGGCTTCACGCACTTCTTCTAGCTTGAACGGTTTAACAACAGCAGTAATTTGTTTCATCGAAAGTTCCAAAAAATCACGCCCGGAAGCGGTTGGTAATAGGATAACGCCAATCTTTGCCAAAACTGCGGTGGGTCACCCGAATTCCCACGGGCGCTTGACGCCGCTTGTATTCGTTAATCTTGATGAGTCGCGTCACCTTTTCTACGTCGTCCTTGGCGTAGCCCGCCGCGATGAGCGACTCGATGCTCTCATCGTTTTCCATGTAGCGCTCCAGAATGGCGTCCAGAACCTCGTAAGGTGGCAAGCTGTCTTGGTCGGTCTGGTCGGGGCGCAATTCTGCGCTGGGCGGTCGCGTGATGATCCGTTCCGGTATCGGGTCGCTGCCGGTGCCATACGGGTCATGGGCGTTTCGCCAGCGCGCAAGCTTGAAAACCTCGGTTTTCACCAGATCCTTGATCACGGCAAAGCCACCCGCCATGTCGCCATACAGCGTGCAATAGCCAGTCGCCATTTCCGATTTGTTACCGGTGGTCAGCACAATGCTGCCGAACTTGTTGCTGAGCGCCATGAGCAGCGTGCCGCGAATGCGGGCCTGGATATTTTCTTCGGTCGCGTCCAGCGGCATTCCCTCAAAGTCCTTCGCCAGCGACGCCTGGAACGCCTCGAATTCGGGAACGATGGACAACTCGTCGTAACGCACACCCAGCCGTTGCGCCATGTCTCGGGCGTCAATCCAGCTTATGTCGGCCGTGTAGGGCGACGGCATCATGACCGCGCGCACCTTGCTCGGGCCCAGCGCATCGACCGCCACGGCAAGCACCAAGGCCGAGTCGATCCCGCCGGACAGGCCCAACAAGGCGCCTGGAAAGCCGTTCTTACCAATGTAATCGCGCACGCCCAGAACCAGCGCATCCCAGAGGTCGGCCTCGGGCGTGCGCTCGGGCTCCACGACACCTGTCAGGCGCAGGCCGCCCTGCGTCCGCTGGACCTCCACGGGGAACAACGCCTCCTGAAAACTCACCGCACGTGCTGCCACCGTTGCGTCCGCCTGCAACGCAAAGGAGTGCCCTTCAAAGACCACTTCATCCTGCCCCCCCACCAAATGCGCATAAATCAGCGGCAAGCCCGTGGCGCGGCAGCGCTCGGCCATCACCGCTTCGCGCTCGTAGCCTTTACCGATGTGGAACGGCGAGGCATTGATCACCGCCAGCAGCTCTGCACCCGCTTCTTTTGCCAGGCGAGCCGGTTCTTCGAACCAGGCGTCCTCACAAATCAACAAGCCAACCTGAACCGCGTCTACGCCCTCTCCCGCTGTAAACACGCAAACACCATCGCCAGGGCTGAAATAGCGGCGCTCATCAAACACCTGGTAATTGGGCAACTCGCGCTTGGCGTAACGGGCCACTACAGCACCATCACGCAGCACGCTCGCGCTGTTGTAGCGCTGTTGGGTGGCGGTTGAGCGCGTACGCGCGTCGCCTCCGCTGGGGTGGCCCACGACCACCGTGAGCCCCTTAAACCCGGCCAATTGCGAGGCCAAGTCAGACAAGGCATCATCACACGCCCGAATGAAGGCGGGACGCAAGAACAGGTCTTCGGCGGCATAGCCGCACAAGGACAATTCAGGCGTCAGTAAAAGCTGGGCACCGTCGGCATGGGCCTGTTTGGCAGCGTCGACGATTTTGCGGACATTGCCCGCCAGATCGCCCACGTAGAAATTGAGTTGCGCAATGCACAGTTTGAGAGTCATGAACCTGCAGATATTCGTAAATCGCTGCGCAAAAATCGCAACGGGCGCACACGGAGTGCGGCATGGATGATTATGTCATTCGGGTCCTCACTGCGCCGTCGGAAGTCGATGCCGCCGACTGGGACAAGCTGCTGCAATCGCAGGCCAGCCCGACCCCCTTCATGCGCCACGCCTACCTGAGTGCCCTTTTTGACAGTGGCTGTGCCAGCCGAGCGACCGGTTGGGATTTGCGAATCGTCATGCTGGAGCAAGACCATGCGCTGGTTGCCGCCGCAGTGGTCTATCTCAAGGACCACTCCATGGGTGAATACGTGTTTGACTGGGCCTGGGCCAATGCCTACCAGCAGCACGGCCTGGATTACTACCCGAAAGGGGTGGTTGCCGTGCCTTTTACCCCGGTACCGGGTAGCAGATTGTTGGCGCGCGATACCAAGGCCCGCGTAGCCTTGTTGCAGGCACTGGTGCAATTTGGTCAGGCATGGGGCCTTTCCTCGTTCCACTTCCTTTTTACTGCAGACGCTGACGTAGCGGCTGCAAAGCAAGCCGGCTTGCTTCTACGCCACACCGTGCAGTTTCACTGGACCAATGCAGCAGAAGGCTACACGGGCTTTGAAGCTTTTCTGGCCACGCTGTCCCAGGAAAAGCGCAAGAAGATCCGCCAGGAACGGCGCAAGGTGCAGGAGGCTGGAGTGACCTTCCGGCATGCGCTGGGGGCCACCATCAGCGCCGAGGATTGGGCCTTTTTCTACCGTTGCTACGAACGCACCTATCTGGAACATGGCAATGCGCCCTATCTGACGCCCGATTTTTTTGTGCGCATGGCACACGCCATGCCCGAAAACTGGCTGCTATTTGTCGCGGAGCGGGAGGGCCGTCCGATTGCCTGTAGCCTGATTGCCGTAGGCCCGGGTGAGGCACCTAACGGGCAAGACAAACCAAGCCAAGTGGCCTATGGACGCTATTGGGGGGCTTTGGAGCGCGTAGACTGCCTGCACTTTGAGGCTTGTTACTACCAGCCGCTGGAGTGGTGCATTGCGCAGGGCTACCAGCGTTTTGAAGGAGGAGCGCAGGGCGAACACAAAATGGCCCGCGCCTTGCTGCCGGTGAAAACCACCAGCATCCACTGGATTGCTCACCCCGAGTTCCGTCGCGCAATCGCGAACTTCTTGAACCGGGAGGAGCAGGGAATTAGCAACTACATGGAAGCGTTGCAATCCCGCAGCCCGCTACGCGCCAGCCCTGGCAAAGAATAGACCGGGGCTTGGCAAGCGGGCCGCTTCGGGCCGTTTAACTTAGGCCTTTTGCTTTTCGTAGTTGGCCATGCCTTCCACAATTTCTTGGCGGGCAGCGTCCGGACCTTCCCAGCCCAAAACCTTAACCCACTTGCCTTCTTCCAGATCTTTGTAGTGTTCAAAGAAGTGGGCAATGGTCTTCAGGCGCAGAGGTTGCAGGTCTTCTGGCTTGGTCCAACGGCTGTACAGCGACAGGATTTTGTTGGTAGGCACGGCCAGAACCTTGCCGTCCATACCGGCTTCGTCTTCCATCTTCAGGATACCGATGGGGCGGCAGGGAACCACCACGCCAGGGATCAGCGGAACGGGGGTGATCACCAAAACGTCCACGGGGTCGCCGTCGCCGGAAATGGTCTGGGGCACATAACCGTAGTTGGTCGGGTAGTGCATGGCCGTGCTCATGAAACGGTCCACAAAAATAGCGCCGGTAGCCTTGTCCACTTCGTACTTCACGGGATCGGCATTCATCGGAATTTCGATGACCACGTTGAATTCTTCGGGTGCTTTTTTACCGGGGGTTACGTTGTCGAGGGACATGGTTGGGTCTCTTTAATGATGAAAATCAAAAACAGTCGGGATTAACCCTGATTTTACTGACTCAGCCCTTGCGAAATCGCGAACTGTCATTTTTTGACGGTACATTCCCGCCGTTGGCCAATCTTCTCCAGGGCACTTGTTGCATGGGAGTGAAGAGGAAGCAACGCAGCGGAGCAACGCTTGCGTTGCTGCTTTTTTGCGAATCAACAAGGAGAATTTTTATGACGGGCAACTCGGCGCTGACTCTAGCGCTCGTGTGTGGCTTTATCGCCGTGATTTACGGTGTCTGGGCACGCAGTTGGATTCTTTCCCAGGACGCAGGCAACGCGCGCATGCAGGAAATCGCAGCCGCGATTCAGACCGGTGCGGCCGCCTACCTCTCTCGCCAATACCGCACCATTGCCATGGTGGGACTGGTACTGGCCATCTTGATCGCAGTTTTTCTTGACACCATGAGTGCCGTGGGCTTTGTCCTCGGCGCCGTGCTGTCGGGCGCTTGCGGCTTTATCGGCATGAACGTGTCCGTGCGCGCCAACGTGCGTACCGCGCAGGCAGCTACCAAGGGCATTGGCCCGGCGTTGGACGTTGCCTTCCGCGGCGGCGCCATTACCGGCATGCTGGTGGTCGGTCTGGGCTTGCTGGGCGTAACCGCTTTCTACTGGTATTTGGTGCCGGACGGCGCCGTCACCGCAGCCAAACTCAATCCGCTGGTGGGTTTTGCCTTCGGCAGCTCGCTGATTTCCATTTTCGCCCGTCTGGGCGGCGGCATTTTTACCAAGGGTGCTGACGTGGGTGCGGACCTGGTGGGTAAGGTCGAAGCCGGTATTCCGGAAGATGACCCCCGCAACCCGGCCGTGATTGCCGACAACGTGGGCGACAACGTGGGCGACTGCGCTGGTATGGCCGCCGACTTGTTTGAAACCTACGCCGTGACGCTGATTGCCACCATGGTGCTGGGCGCCCTGCTTTTGGGCGCTGGCGGCCCCAACGCCGTGCTGTATCCGTTGAGTCTAGGCGCGGTGTCGATCGTCGCCTCCATCATTGGCTGCTTCTTTGTGAAGGCTTCGCCCGGCATGAAGAATGTGATGCCCGCGCTCTACAAGGGCCTGGCCGTTTCCGGCGTGCTCTCGCTGATCGCCTTCTACTTTGTGACACAAAGCCTGTTTCCAGCCGCAGTAACCCAGGCCGATGGCCGCGTGGTGACTTCCGGCGCCCTGTTCGGCGCTTGCGCTGTGGGCCTGGTCCTGACCGGCGTGCTGGTCTGGATTACGGAGTACTACACCGGCACCCAATATGCCCCCGTGCGCCACATTGCACAGGCATCCACCACCGGCCACGGCACCAACATCATTGCCGGCCTGGGTGTTTCCATGCGTTCTACCGCTTGGCCTGTTCTGTTTGTCTGCATTGCGATCTATACCGCCTACGCGCTGGCAGGGCTGTATGGCATTGCCATCGCAGCGACCTCCATGCTGAGCATGGCCGGTATCGTGGTGGCACTGGACGCCTACGGCCCCATCACCGACAACGCCGGCGGCATTGCCGAAATGTCGGAACTGCCTGCCAGCGTGCGTGACATCACCGACCCGCTGGACGCCGTGGGCAATACCACCAAGGCTGTGACCAAGGGCTACGCCATTGGTTCTGCCGGTCTGGCCGCCCTCGTGCTGTTCGCCGACTACACCCACAAGCTCGAAGGCTTTGGCAAGCACATCACGTTTGATCTGAGCGACCCGATGGTCATCATCGGCCTGTTCATTGGTGGCCTGATTCCTTACCTGTTTGGCGCCATGGCCATGGAAGCCGTTGGCCGTGCCGCCGGCTCGGTGGTGGTGGAAGTGCGCCGCCAGTTCAAGGAAATCAAGGGCATCATGGACGGCACCGGCAAGCCTGAATACGACACCGCCGTAGACATGCTGACCAGCGCCGCCATCAAGGAAATGATGATCCCCAGTCTGCTGCCCGTGGTGGCGCCGATCTTGGTCGGTTTGGTGCTCGGCCCGGCCGCCCTGGGTGGCTTGCTGATGGGCACCATCGTGACCGGTCTGTTCGTAGCGATCTCGATGTGTACCGGCGGCGGCGCCTGGGACAACGCCAAAAAGTACATCGAAGATGGTAATTTTGGTGGCAAGGGCTCTGAAACCCACAAGGCCGCCGTTACTGGCGACACCGTGGGCGACCCCTACAAGGACAC
>CAKZJN010000320.1 GCA_936943465.1 uncultured Rhodoferax sp. | reverse complement strand
GAAATGATGCGGTTACGCTGCGGAAAGTGCGCTGCGTGGGGACCGGTGCCCAAAGCAAACTCACTCAGGATCACACCGCGCTGGGTGATGCGATGGGCCAGATCCCGGTGCTGTTTCGGGTACACGCGGTCCAGCCCGGTACCCACGACCGCAATGGTCGCTAGGCGTCCGGGCGCGGCACCTTCCAAGGCACCTTCGTGTGCGGCGCCATCAACGCCCAGCGCCATGCCTGAAACCACCGTAACCCCGGCTTCCGCCAATGCGCAGGCAAACTGCCGCGCATTGGCAGCGCCTTGGGGCGTCGGGTTGCGGCTGCCCACCATGGCCAGACAGTGCGAGCTGGTGGCGTTCAGCAGATCGTCTTGCCAGACTTCGGGCATGCCGCAGGCGTACAGCAGCAGGGGCGGGCCCTCGGTGTTGAGCAGGCTTTGCGGGTACAGCGGATCGCCAATGGCAAGAACCTGCCGCGTCTCGGGTGATTCACAAATCCAATCCCAGGTGGTGTCCAGCAGCGCTGCGAGTTCGTCCGGCTCCCTCGACAGTGCTTGGGCCTGCGCGGGGCTGACCACCGTGGTCAGATCGGCATGGGAGTGGTCAAAAATGGATTCAGGAGAGCCAAAGGCGCGCAGCAGTTGGTGTGCGCTGACCTGACCCACGCCCGGCGTCAGCAGCAGCCTGAGCCAGGCGGAGAGTTCGGGGTGGTTCATGGGCACATTGTGCCCGACTTAGAGAAAAAAACTACTTCGGCGAAGCTAGTCGGTCACCTACACGCACGCCGTCCGTAATATCCAGAATTAATGCATAGGAAAGCCGGTCGAAGGTGCGAAAAACCATCATCAGGCCGTTGCGCTCATCGGGCAGTTTCAACAGGGGGCGGGTGGGGTCCTGTTTGTCAATGACCCGGGCACCGTTCTTCAGGATGGCCAGCACCGTGCCGGTATCCACGCCGTCCAGCTTGCCCTTGTTGATGACGACCACCTGGTTCTGGGCGGCATTTTCAACCGCGCTGCCATAGACCGAGACAATGCGCCCGCTCAAGGGCTCTTTGGGCGCGTGCGGGGTAAAGGTGCGAATTTCGCGAGGCGGTTCAGGCAGCAGGCGGTCACCGACGCGGATTTCTTCCTTGGCGCTGATGATGTCGATGCGGGCCGGAACGATGGAAGTCACGGTCTTGCCATCGGCGTCGGTCTCGTCCGAAGTGGTTTCGCTGCCCATCAGTTTGGCCCGTCCGGCGTAAACCGCTTCATAGCCCAGCACCAAACCGGTTTCGGGGTCTTTCAGCGGCGTGGCCGCGCGGAAAACGCGGTACAGCTTTTCTTTGGGCTGGTCGTCCAGCAGCGGGCTACCGCTTTGGCCGCGTGCGTAGGCGCGGTCACCGCGGGTCAGCAACACGCGCCCCTCTTGCGCAGACACAATGCGCGGTGCGGCGGCAAACTCGGCAGCGTCCACAATGATCGGTTCGGCCAGGAAGGGCTCGATGACACTGGATTTGAGGGTGGGCAGCGCGCTGTCCGGCAGCGCTTCTATGCGGTTGCGCGGCGAAAGCTTGACCGTGCGGACATCAGCGCCAGCCTGACCGGCCAGGGCCGAACCATCGTCCAAACGCAGTGTGGCGCGCCCGTTGCTGCGTTCGAGTACCAAAACCTGGCCCGGGTAAATGCGGTGGGGGTTCTGGATTTGCTCCAGATTCATGCCCCACAGCTCGGGCCAACGCCAAGGGCTTTTCAGAAACAGTTTGGAGATATCCCACAGCGTGTCACCGCTTTTCACGGTATAGCGGTCAGGGGCATCGGGTGCGAGATCGGTCAGGGCAACACCTTTTTGGGCGACCTGATTGGCCGTGGCCTTTTGTGCGTCAGTCACCGGCAGGTTCTGCGCCGATGCAGGCACACAAACCAGCGCGCTGGTCAATACAGCAAAGGCGGCCAGTGCCACTTGGGTTTTCGCCATCAGGTGTGTCGTCATATTGTGAAGCCGTCCCGGGGGGGTGTAACTTGATAGTTTACGCACGATTTTGCGCTCAAGCCCTTGATTGGGCAACGTTTTTGGCTTTGCCGTCCAAACGCTGGCGGCAAAAGTGGCGAAAATACCCACATCTCTCTTTATAAATCATGGCCTTACTTCCGATTCTTTGTTATCCCGACCCCAGACTGCTGAAGGTCGCCAAGCCCGTGGCTTCTGTGGATGCCCGCATTCAACAATTGGTCTCCGACATGCTGGAAACCATGTACGACGCCAAGGGCATTGGCCTGGCTGCTACACAGGTGGATGTGCATGAGCGCGTTGTGGTGATTGACATCTCGGAGGAGCGTGATCAGCCGGTGGTGTTGATTAACCCCGAACTGGTCTGGAAAAGCGAGGCCACCAAGCTCAATGAGGAAGGCTGCCTCTCGGTTCCCGGCATTTACGATGGCGTCCTGCGCCATGAGGCAGTGCATGTGAAGGCACTGGACGAAAAAGGCCAGAGCCGCACCATTGAGGCGACCGAACTGCTGGCCATTTGTGTTCAGCACGAGATGGACCACCTGATGGGCAAGGTCTTCGTGGAATACCTGTCGATGCTCAAGCGCAACCGCATCAAGACCAAGATGCTCAAGCAGCAACGCGAGGATGCGCGTTGAGCACGGCCCCGAGCGCCCCTCTCAAAGTCATATTTGCCGGTACGCCGGAATTTGCCCGCACGGCGTTGGAGCGCATCCATGCCGCCGGTATGCAGGTGGTGCTGGTGCTGACCCAGCCCGACCGCCCGGCCGGTCGTGGCATGAAACTGCAGGCGTCCAGTGT
>CAKZJN010000319.1 GCA_936943465.1 uncultured Rhodoferax sp. | reverse complement strand
TTCGGCACGGTTACCCGCCCAGGCTGCAATTGCAGGGTTGTTCGCCCCGGCAAACGCGTTGTCGGTCATGGCAACGGACGCACCGCCCATGCCCTTGGCTTTCATGCCATAGCCGTGAGAAAAATAGCCGTTGGTGGCAAAGGCGCTAACGCACGGTGTGGCCACCATGGCGACCACTGCCAAATTGCGCAGTGCTTGGGATTTAACTGATGCTTTCATGTATTTTCTTCCTGGTTAATTGTGGGATGGCTGACCGGGTTGCAATGTTAAAACTCGCCCTTGGCTGCGCGGTCCATCATCATGTAGATGGTCTCGCGCACTTTCCAAGCTTCTTCCTTGAGCGGTGACGGAAGCTTACGCCCCATTTTGACCATCATGTCCATATTCAGGGTGTAAATCCAAAGTCCATCTTCCTTTTCCACCACAGTCAGACGGCATGGCAGGTAGGCGCCCATGTGCGGGCTGAAGTCCACCATCATGCGGGCAGTGTCAGGGGAGCAGTAGGAATACACCTTCAGGAACTTCTGCTTCTTGCCGGTGCGAGACTCCAATTCCTTGGACAAAGGCAGTTCGCCCACGGCTTTCATGTTGCGCTCGGCGGAAATCTGCGCAAAAACTTGCTCAATGTCGTTTACGGTAACGCCATCCTTAACCTTGCGCTCCCAAGTGGTGGCCACCGCAATGTCGCCATTGCCGTCAACCCAGCGGTCCCACATCTTGCTGGCTTCAGCGCCCGCACCGTCCTCCAGCTTGGAAAGGGTGCCGATCGTGCCGCAACCGGTAAGAAATGCCAGCGCCAAAACGGGCAGCAGCTTGAAAAATTGGAAAGTTGACTTCACTGTGTGGTCCTTTACTTTGAAAAAAATGGGGATGCAGACCTTGGTTTCCTACATCTATACATAAGAAACCATGAATGTATTCGGATATTGACTTCAATCAGGCTTTCGTCCTATCCGTATCTTCCCTAAGTCCGGTGTTGTTGCGAAAAGTACGCGCCTAACTCTGGCCATCATTGACCGTATCGTTGGGCCATAAAGTCGAGGTGGACGGGCTTGATCTTGCTGCCCTGCCCTGCACACCCGAACGCCTCAAAACGGTCCTTGCAAATGCCCTGGGCAGCTTTGCGAGCCGCAATCAAGGCCTTGCGCGGATCGAACTCCGCGGGCTGCTGTGCAAAGGTCTGGCGCATGGCACCGGTCATTGCCAGCCGAATGTCCGTGTCAATGTTGACCTTGCGCACACCGTTGCGAATGCCTCGCTGAATCTCCTCGACGGGCACGCCATAGGTCTCCTTGATGTCACCACCAAACTGCCGGATGATGGCCAGCCACTCCTGGGGCACGCTGCTGGAGCCATGCATCACCAGGTGGGTAGTGGGAATCTGCGCGTGAATGGCGGCAATGCGGTCGATGGCCAATATGTCCCCTGTCGGCTTGCGCGTGAACTTGTAGGCGCCGTGGCTGGTACCAATGGCAATGGCCAATGCGTCCACGCCCGTGCGAGCGACAAAGTCTTTGGCCTGCACCGGGTCCGTCAACATCATGTCGTGGGTGAGTTTGCCTTCAGCGCCCACACCGTCCTCCTCACCAGCTTCACCGGTTTCCAGGCTCCCCAGGCAGCCCAACTCGCCTTCCACGGACACGCCCACGGCGTGAGCCATGTCACACACGCGCCGGGTCACCTCCACGTTGTATTCATAGCTGGCGGGAGTCTTGGCATCTTCACGCAAAGAGCCATCCATCATCACGCTGGTAAAGCCGGAACGAATGGACTGCATGCACACCGAGGGTGTTGCGCCGTGGTCCTGATGCAAGACCACTGGAATGTCCGGGTGGCTTTCCACCGCCGCGAGCACCATGTGGCGCAGGTAGGCTTCGCCTGCGTATTTGCGGGCACCCGCAGAGGCTTGCAGAATCACCGGGCTGTCGGTGGCCTGGGCCGCTTCCATGATGGCCTGGATCTGTTCCAGGTTGTTGACGTT
>CAKZJN010000318.1 GCA_936943465.1 uncultured Rhodoferax sp. | reverse complement strand
ACCGGGGTCTCAAAAATTACGGCGCGGTCGGCGTCCACCGTGAGCCAGCTGTTTTCGCTGAGCTCCGACTCCAGTTGCCCCTCGCCCCAGGATGCATAGCCCAGCGTGATCAGCACGCGCTTGGGGCCGGCACCGCTCGACAGGGCTTCGAGCACGTCCTTGGAGGTGGTCATTTCCAGCCCACCGGGAATGGTCATGGTGGAGGCGTACAGGGTCTCGTTTTTGTTGTCGGCACCGATGTAAATCGGCTCGTGCAAGACAAAACCGCGCTCGGTTTGCACCGGGCCGCCCTGAAACACCGGGTCGCCCTGCAGGTCTTCGCGTTTCAGCGGCAATTCCACCTTGTCAAACAGCGCTGGCAAATTCATGTTGGCCGGCTTGTTGATCACCAGCCCCAGGGCACCGCGCGGGCTGTGCTCGCACACATACACCACGCTCTTGCCGAATAGGTCATCGACCAGCCCGGGCATCGCGATCAGGAAGTGATTGGTGAGGTTGATGGGTGCAGAATCGCCGGACATGTTTTGATTTTAGCGGCTCGCATGCAAACCCCTTTTTCCACTGGTCTGGTCTGGCTGCGGCGCGATTTGCGCCTGCACGACAACCCCGCGCTGGCGCTGGCGCTGCGCCAATGTGCCCAGGTGCATTGCGTGTTTGTGTTCGACACGCATATCCTGAATAGCCTGCCGCGCCAGGACCGACGGGTGGAATTTATCCGCGAATCGCTGGTGGAACTGGACACCACCCTGCGTGAGGCCGCTGGCCAGCCCGGAGCGGGCCTGATCGTGGTGCATGGCGTGGCTGAACAAGCCATTCCAGCACTGGCCAACACGCTCAAGGCCCAGGCGGTTTTTGCCGCCAAAGACTACGAGCCGCAAGCACTGGCCCGCGATAGCGCCGTGCGCCGCGCGTTGCTGGCGCAGGGCATTCAGCTTGCGCAGGTGAAAGACCACGTTGTCTTTGAGGAACGCGAGGTGCTCACCCAGGCCGGCAAGCCCTATGGCGTGTTCACGCCGTATCTGCGTGCCTGGTCGGCCAAGCTTGCGGAGACTCCGCCCGCCGAGCAGCTGCTGGCCCGCCCCTGCAAAGCGCTGGCCACCCGGCCGGAGGCCTATGCCAATGAGGTTCCGACGCTGGCTGAACTGGGCTTTGAGCCGACCAACCTGTCCACACTGGCGATCCCCACCGGCGAGTCGGGTGGCTCCCGCCTGCTGCAGGATTTTCTGGAGCGCATCGACCGCTACGACGAAACGCGCAATTTCCCCGCCGTCAAGGGGCCGAGCTACCTCGGCGTGCACCTGCGCTTTGGCACGGTCTCGATCCGGCAGTTGGTCAACCACGCAAGGCGCCGCGTGGCGAAGGGCAGCGCCGGGGCGCAAACCTGGCTGTCCGAGCTGGTGTGGCGCGACTTTTACGTGCAGATTCTGGCCAACTTCCCGCAGGTCGCCAGCGGTGCGTTCAAGCCCGAATACGACGCCATAAGCTGGGAAGACGGCGACCGCGCCCAGACCCTTTTTGCCGCCTGGTGCGAAGGTCGCACCGGCTACCCGCTGGTGGATGCCGCGATGGCGCAACTCAACCAGACCGGTTACATGCACAACCGCCTGCGCATGGTGGCGGGCAGCTTTCTGGTGAAACACCTGGGAATCGACTGGCGCTGGGGCGAGCGCTACTTTGCGGAAAAGCTCAACGACTTCGACCTCTCGGCCAACAACGGCGGCTGGCAGTGGGTGAGTTCCAGCGGATGCGATGCCCAGCCCTACTTCCGCATCTTTAACCCCACCAGCCAAAGTGAAAAGTTCGATGCGGAGGGTAAGTTCATCAAGCGTTATGTCCCCGCTCTCAAAGCCCTTGGCAGCAAGGCCATCCACGCCCCGTGGCTGGCCAAACCGCTGGAGTTGCAAGCGGCAGGCGTCACGCTAGGCCGGGACTACCCGCAGCCCATCGTCGACCACGCCGCAGCGCGCGCGAAGACGCTGCTGCGGTATGGGGTGGTGAAGCGGGCGGACTAGAGGCCGCTCAGGCCTCGGTCGCCTCTGCGCAATAGGCGCGTACCAGCGACAGCAACTCATCTTCGGAGTACGGCTTGCCCAGATAGTGGTTCACGCCCAGTTCGGCGGCGTGGTCGCGGTGTTTCTGTGCGATGCGCGAGGTGATCATGATCACCGGCAGGTCGCGCAACGCGCCACTGGAGCGGATGTTGCGCACCAGCTCAAAGCCGTCCATGCGCGGCATTTCAATGTCGGACAGCACCACCGCTGGCTTTTCATTGCGCAGCACTTCCAACGCATGCAAGCCATCATTGGCCGTGGTGACGCGGTAGCCTTCGCGCTTGAGCAAACGCTGTGTGACGCGGCGCACAGTAATCGAGTCGTCCACCACCAGCACCAGCGGTGCCTGCACGGCTCCACTCGGGGCCAGGGCTGGCACGGCACTGCCACCTTCGGGCGTCGCAACCACTGCAGTCGACAGGGCGCGGGCCTGATCGCCATACACCGTGGCGAGCGCCACCGGGTTGTAAATCAGCACCACCGCACCCGAGGCCAGCACCGACATGCCGGACAGACCCGGCATGTGCGCCAGTTGCGGCCCGAGGTTTTTGACCACCACTTCGCGGTTGCCCAGTACTTCGTCCACATGCAAGGCCAGGCGCTGACCCGCACTGCGGAACACCGCCACCGGCTGGTTGCGCGCAGGGGGTTCGCTGCTGCGACCCGACACCTGCAGCAAGGCACCGGCCCAGAAAAAGCCCATGTCGTGCCCGTTCCATTGGAAGGCATGGCGCTCGTAGGCCGCATCCACATCGGCCTGCGACACGCGCAGCACAGTTTCCATCAGGTTGGCGGGCACGCCGATCTGGAACTCGCCCATGCGCAGCAGCACCACCTGCGTCACCGCTGTGGTGAGCGGCAGCACCAACGAGAAGGTCGTGCCCTTGCCGGCTTCGGTGCGCGTGTCCACACGACCACCCAGGCCGTTGAGTTCGGTCAGCACCACGTCCATGCCGATGCCCCGTCCCGACAGCTCGGTGACTTGGGTGGCGGTCGTGAAACCGGGCGTGAACAGCAACTTGGCAGCGGCGTCGGACGTGAGTTCGGCACCCGGCTCCACCAACTTGGCGGCAATCGCCTTTTCGCGGATCTTGTCGAGGTGCAGACCACCGCCGTCGTCGCTAAACGCCACGGTGACGTCGTTGCTTTCCTGGTGCACGGTGACCTGAATCTGGCCCACCGGCGGCTTGTCGGCCAGGTGGCGGACTTCGGCACTTTCAATGCCGTGCGCCACGGCGTTGCGCAAAATGTGCTCGAAGGCCGGTGTCATGCGGTCCAACACACCCCGGTCCATTTCAATGTTGCCGCCGACGATTTCGAGCTTGACCTGCTTGCCGGTCTCTTTGGCCGACTGGCGCACCACGCCGTAAAGGCGTTCGGCAATGCTTTCAAACTCGACCATGCGGGTACGCAGCACATCGCGCTGCAACTCGCGCGCCTGGCGCCCTTGGGCCACCAGTTCATCTTCGGCGCTCTCCACCGCACGCTGCATATTGCGCTGCACGGTAGCCACGTCGTTGACCGATTCGGCCATCATGCGGGTCAGTTCCTGCACGCGGGTAAAGCGGTCAAACTCCAGCGGGTCAAACGCATGGCCGTCTTCGCGGGTCTGGGCCATGCGCGACTGCATCTGCGACTCGGCCTGCAACTCCACGTCGCGCAACTGGGCGCGCAGACGGTCCAGATTGCCGGTGAGCTCGGCCAGCGCGGTGCGCATTTGCACGATGCGGTTGTCCAGGCGCGAGCGACTGATCATGACCTCGCCGGCCTGATTGACCAGCCGGTCCAGCAGCACGGCCCGCACGCGAACCGTCTGGACCGAGGGGCCGCGCGAAGCGGCGCGGGTCACAGTCTCTAGCGGGGGCGCTACCGGCACTGCGGGGGGTGTGGCAACCGTTTCTGAGGGCGTCGGCACTTCCGCCGTCGGCTCCGCCGGCTGGCTTTCCTCGGGTTGGAGTGTGGCTGGGCCCAAGGTCGAATCGGGGCCACTTGCCAGCGCAATGTCTTCACGCGGCGCGCGATCCAGCGCGTCGAGCGCGTTCTGCAGATCGTCGAGTCGCGACAGCAGGGGTTCTAGCTGATCCACTGCCAGGTCTTCGGAGCCCAGCTTTTCGATGCCGGACTCCATGCGGTGCGCCATCTCGCCCAGGCGCATGGCGCCCGCCAAACGGGCACTGCCCTTGAGGGTGTGCAAGACACGCAAGGCCTCTGAGCGCGCGCCCAGGTTGTCGGGCCGTGCCACCCACTGGCGCAACGCGGTGCCCAGCGCGGGCATCAACTCCTGCGCTTCTTCCTGAAAGATCGGGAACAGGTCGGCATCCAGATGGTCCACCGCGTCGATAGACGGCTCGGAAGGGGCTGCCAATGCGGCGCGCGGTGCCTCTGCAATCACCGCGACTTCGGGCTCGGGCTCGGGCTCCGCAGCCAGCGTGTCGACGCCGTGGCGCGAATCGAAATCTTCCAGCGTTTCCGGCAGTTCATCGCCAGCCACTTCTGGAAATTCGGTAGCCAGAATGTCCTTCAGCGCCTGCAGCACCGCGCCATCGGCCGTCTTCAGGAAACCGGCGGCAAACTGGTGCAGCAGCCGGCGAATGTCCTCAGCAGCATCGCTGAAAGTTTGCGCAAAGAAAGCGTTGGCCTGGCCGTGCAGCTTGACATGCTCCAGCGCATGTTCCAGCGTGCGGGCCACTTCTGACAGGGCGGTGAAGCCCACGGTGCCTGAACTGCCGGCCAACGAATGGGCAAGCGCCACCGCATCGCCAGGAACCGGGCGGTGCAATTCCAACGACCACTCCGCCAGTTCAGTAATCAGGCGACGGGACCATTCATCGGCCTCGTTCAGGTACACGTTGTACAGCGGAATACCCAGACGCAAATCACCAATCACCTTGATTTGCTCATCGGCTGCGGCATCGGCCTCTTCTTCAACCGGCGCAGCAACCACCTCCGGTTCGGCAAGCGGCACTTCGGCTACCAGCGCAGGCTCTTCGGCGACCGGCATCGGCTCTTCGGGTTCCGAAAGGGGCGCTTCGAAAGCCGCCAGCGGCTCTTCGTGCTCCGGTTGCAGCGGGTCTGTCCCAAAGTCCAGTTCTACGGGCGGCACGATGAGCGTTTCGGGCCCCTCTTCGCTGGAAAGCTCATCCGCACTGCCAAAGTCAAACTCACCCAGATCGACCCCGTCCGGGGCGGCTGCGTCGGCCGGCGGCGCCGATGCCACCGGCGTGCTGTCGTAGGCCATAGTGGCCGCAAAGTCGATGGCGAACGGCTCGGCAAGCGGATCTTGGGCCGCCATGGGGAGCAAGTCGGGTTCGGGTTCCGGCGCGGTGGGTGACTCCGGCTCACGCGCCAACGGTGCCATGTCTGAAACCATGGTTGCAGCAAAGTCAGGCAGATCGACCAGTGGTTCGACTGCAGACTCTGGCTCGGGCACCGCCGCAGCTTCCCCTTCGTCGGTTTCGACCATAAAGGTCGGGGCAAACTCCAGGGTGGGTCCGCCCTCGCGTTCGCCAAAACCTTCGGTCAACGCGGTATGCGGTTCCTGCAAAGGATGCAGCACACCTTCCAACCGCAGTGCGTCCGAAGACTTGCGGAACGGCAATGCGCTCCACTGCGTCGCATTGCCACCAGCAATATCTTCCACCCAACGCCCCAGCGCCGCCATGCCGCTGTAGGCCAGGTTGATCAGGTCCTCGCTGGCGGGCTTTTGCTCGGCCAGCCAGGCATTCATCAATTGCTCAAACGACCAGGCGGCTTCGCCAAAGTCGGTCAGTCCGACCATGCGCGAGCTGCCCTTGAGCGTGTGGAAAGCGCGGCGCAACGTGGTCTGCTCGGCCAGGTTGGCGGGATCTTCCTGCAGTTGCACCAAAGCAGACAGTCCGGTCCCGACGACATCGCGGGCCTCTTCCAGAAAGATGTCTTGCAGCTCGGCATCATCATCGTCGTCGACGGGTGCGGCCACCGCATCGGCAAGCGCCGGCGGTGGGGCGTCCGTCGAGGGCGCCATCACCACGGTTCTCTCGTAAACATCCGGGCTGGCGGGCACAACGGAATCGGGCGCATCCAAGGCGACCGGTTCGGCCACCGCCTGCGCTGCCGCGCTGGCTTCCACCGCAGCCACATCCACTTCGGGCACCAGACTGCGCTCGCGTCCCATCAGCGGTTTGAATTCGCCCGCTTCTTCGTCGTAGGCAAACAGCTTCTTGGCCATGGCCCGCTGATAGCTCAGCATGTCGATCAGCAAGCCCAGGGCACCCAGGCTGTTACCCAACTTCTCAAACAAGCCGGTGCGTGCCTGTTCCAAATCGATCTCGCCGGCCAACAGGCGGTCCACGCTGGCGCGCATGCGCAATGCCGCCACGGCAGGCTGATCCAGACCCAGCACGGAAAAAACGCCACGCATTTGCGCCAAACGGCTCGGCACTTCGCGCAGCGGCGTCATGTCGCCCGGATTGCGGAAAAAGCGATCCAGCGACACTTCCACATCACCCAGCGCCGAACGCAACTCATCGACCACACTGCCCATGGTCTGGCGATCGCTCACGCGGCGATAGAGCTCCTCCATCCAGCCTTCCAGCGGCTCGGACTCGCCCCCTTCACGCACCTTTTGCAGCCGCTGCGCCAGGCGCTGACCGCGCTCCACCATCTGGTCATCGGTGGGGTCCAGGTCGTCGTAGGCGGCCTCCAGGTACAGCACTGCGGTGGCCACCTCCATGGCCAGCGCGGGCGCAGGCGCAGCACCCGTGCGCGCCACCGCGTCCATCACGGCGGTCAGGGCTTGCGGCAAGGCGCTGCTGTGCGGATGCAGTTTCAGAATGGACTCGGAGACCGCGCCAAATTGGTCACGCGCCAGATTCAGGCGACCGGTATCCCCGCCCGCCAGAGCGGCCCAGGTTTCTGCGGCCGATGCGATGCGTTTGCGCGCCTGCGCCAGTTGGGCCGGATCAAAACGGCCGAACTGCACGAGTTCGTAGTCCACCGGTGTGCTGTCAGCAAGACCGTAGGCGGCTCTGACGGCCGACAACGCCGGCGCATGCTGCGCTGGCTGCGACGCGGCCTGCGAACAGAAGAAAACCAGGTCCTGCGCAAGCCGTTCGGACGGGCTGGCGTCCCCCTTGGCCAGGGCGGCATATTGCTGCAGGATGCGCGAGGCAGTGCGCTTGGTGTAAATGTCACTGGGCAGCAAAGAGAGGCTGATGGCCTCAAAGTAAGCGGCCGCAATCGCCCAGAAGCTGCGCGACTCCAGCGCCTGCTGCCCCGAACTCAGCGCCATGCAAACCTGCGCCAATTTGCCTGCGGCTTTCGGATCGCCGGTTTTCACAATTCTCAAAACCGCCTGGTCCAGCAGCGCGCGCACTTCGGGTGCGTAAGGCAAGGGGCGGGAGCTGGCTTCCAGCGTGATCGGCAACCAGCGCCAGTCGACCGACCACAAATCGGCCGGATGAATGCGCTCTGCGGCCACCAACTCCTGCACCGCGCGGTACTGCGGGAACAGGGCCACGCTGGACGCTTTCTTGCCTTTGAGCACGCCTTCCAGGTATTCGGTCAACGCAAAGCTGGCGCGCTCGATGCACAAGGCCGCTTCATCGCTGCACTGCTCGGGCCGTTGCACATACTTTTGTACAGCCGACTCCATGGCGTGCAAAACCTTGGCGGGTGCCGGCATACCGACCATTTCCAGCGCACCCACCGCCTGGTGCAATTGCTGACGCGCCACACGCAAGTGGCTGCTGTCGAGTTCACTCAGCTCGGACCCGCGCGCCAGTTCGGCGTCGCGCACAAAGCGGTTCATGGCCTTGGTGGCGCCATCCAGCGACTTGCGCAGTTCGTCCAGCACCCAGGCCAATGGCCCCAGGTCATTGAGGGCCGGATCGTTCTCTGCGCCAGCGAGGGGGGTGGATGCCATGTTGAGTGCCTTTGCCGGTTCCATGCATCAAGCGATCTTGAACCGCTGCACCGACTGGCGCAGTTCGTCGGCCATGCGCGACAGTTCGCGCACCTGCCCGGCCGTCACCCGGGTGCCCTCACCGGTTTGCTCGGTCACCGCAAAAATGTGCTGGATGTTTTCGGCCACTTCATTGGCCAGCCCGGCTTCGCGCGAAGCGGCGTTCGAGATCTGCTCAATCAGCTCGGCCACACGGCGCGACACCCGGTCGATCTCGTTGAGCGCCGTACCGGCGTTGTCCGACAGCTTGGCCCCTTCGACCACGCCCTGGGTCGAGCGTTCCATAGCGCCAATGGCGTCCTGCGTGTCGGTTTGAATCGCCTTCACCAGCGCCGCGATCTGGCGCGTGGCATCGGCAGAACGCTCCGCCAGGCGCTGCACTTCTTCCGCCACCACCGAGAAGCCTCGGCCGGCTTCACCGGCTGAGGCGGCCTGAATGGCGGCATTCAACGCCAGCACGTTGGTTTG
>CAKZJN010000317.1 GCA_936943465.1 uncultured Rhodoferax sp. | reverse complement strand
TTGCGTTACAAGTACGGGTTGGAATGGCAGTAATCCGCTTAAGGAGTTTGTATGGCGATATCTTCAGCTGGTGTGGGTAGTGGTCTGAATGTTCAGTCCATCGTCAGCCAGTTGGTGGCTGTCGAGTCTCAGCCGGTCAAACTCATGCAGGCCAAAGGCTCGACGCTACAGACCAAAATGTCTGCTTTCGGGCAAATCAAAGCCGAGTTGGCCGCTTTGCAAGACGCGGCCAATGCCTTAACCAGCGCATCTACGTGGAATAGCAAAACCCTGACGTCGAGCAACGCGGCCGCCGTCACCGGAACGGCAACCACCGATGCACTGGCCTCTACCTTTTCTATCAACGTGGGCACCCTTGCAAAGGGGCAGTCGGTCTATTCAAACAGCGTGACGACCGGCTTTCCCATTGCCGCGGCTGGTACCTTTACCATTACATCCAGCAACGGCAACACCCAGACGGTCACTTTGGTCGGTGGAGAAACTCTGGACGGCTTTGCAGCAAAAGTCAATGCCACTACTACCGCGAACGGTGTGTCGGCCAGCGTGGTGACCAATAGCCTGGGCGAAAAGCAACTGATGTTTCGCAGTAGCTCCATTGGGGCCAACGCGGCGTTTCAAATTGCTACCACCAGCGCCGACTTGCAACAATTCGCCTATGCTGGAACGGATACAGCCACCATGAAACGTGGCAGTACCGCCAGTGATGCGACGGCAAACATTGATGGCATCAATGTGTCGGGTGCGAACAATACCTTGGGGAGTTCGCTCCCCGGCGTTACGCTGAATCTGTTGCAGGGCTCCACCACGGCGCAGGTCACGATTGCGGTAGACAAAGACGCCATCAAGGCCAAGATTCAGGCGTTTCAGGATGCCTACAACAAGTTATATGCCGACCTGAAAACGCAAACGGCTTACAACGCGGCGACCAAAACAGGTGGCCCCTTGCTGGGCGACAACACTGCAACCAGCATGCAAAGCATGCTGCGTACCCTGGTTGGAGGCTCCGGCCCTGCCAGCAGCACGATCAAGCGTCTAAGCGATCTGGGCTTGGAGATCCAGTCCGATGGATCCCTTAAGACCAATAGCACCAAGCTGGATTCCGCCCTGCAGGACCCGGGTAATGTGAAGGCCTTCTTTGCTGCATCCACCGGCACAGCCAGCGAGAAGGGCATTGCCAAACGGGTCTACGATTTTGCTTTTGGGGCCTTGTCTGTTGGCGGTTCCGCCAGCAGCCACATAAGTGCCTTTCAGAAGGCCATAGACCTGAATAACAAGAGCATTGCCCGTTTTAATACGCATATCGAGGCGTACCAGAAGCAATTGCTGTCGCAATACAATGCGCTGGACACCAATATGGCAAAACTCAGCAGCCTCAGCAGCTATGTTTCCCAGCAGATAACGACCTGGAACAAGTCAAGCTAAAGCGTGCGGAATCCTTCAAATAGCCCCCATTAAGCCCCGTTTATCGGGGTTTAGTTTTTTCTGGGCCGGCGAACAATTACTCCCAACACTCGGTTGAATTGGTATCTCGCTTCACACCGTGTGGGTTGATCCATCACGACCGAATTTTTGAAGGAGTAGTCCCATGGCAATGACCATCAACACCAACATCATGTCGCTCAATGCGCAGCGCAATGCGTCGGCCAGTCAAATGAGCCTGGCGACCTCCATGCAGCGACTGTCTTCCGGCTTGCGCGTCAATAGCGCAAAGGATGACGCCGCAGGCCTGGCCATTGCGGACCGCATGAACACCCAGGTTCGGGGCATGACGGTTGCCATCCGCAACGCCAACGACGGCATTTCCCTGGCGCAAGTCGCTGAAGGCGGCTTGTCGGTGGTAACCGACATCTTGCAACGCATGCGCGAACTGTCGGTTCAGGCGATCAACTCCACCAACACCTCCGGCGACATTTCCGCACTCAATCAAGAGTATGTGCAGCTGAGCCAGGAACTCGAACGAAATATGAGTTCGGTGCAGTTCAACGGCACCTCGCTGTTTACCGCTACGGCCGACTTTGTGTTCCAGGTGGGTGCCAATGCCGGTCAAACCGTAATCGTGTCGGCCTCTGACCTCGGTGTCGCCAGTGGCGCCATTACCGGCGTCCTGCCCAACAGCGCGGGCACTTCGGCTTTGGTCCCCTCTGCCAATGCCGAAAACTCGGCCAACCTGACTGCGATTGATGCGGCCCTTTCCGCCGTGAATAGTTCCCGCGCAACCTTGGGTGCTATTCAGAGTCGGTTCCAGCAAACCATTACCTACCTGCAGACGGCAGTGGAAAACCAAACCGCTGCCCGTGGACGCATCATGGACGCCGACTTTGCTGCGGAAACTGCCAACCTGAGCCGCACACAAATTCTGCAACAGGCCGGTACCGCCATGATTGCCCAGGCCAACCAGCTCCCGCAGAGTGTGCTGCAGTTACTGAAGTAAAGTAATTGATTGCGAGTGGTCATGCCCGGTCGAAGGGGGGTGGTCAAAACTCGGTGGAAGTGAACAAAGGGTTGCCATGACAAACAGGAACGCTGGTGAAAATTTGAATGGTTATCCCGTACGATTGACTTATGCCCCCGAGACCCAGCCGTACTATGTGAGTGCACAGGAGTACGGAGTTGGACGAAGCAATGGAAGTGCCGCACATAAGCTCTGCAGTGCGTTGAATGTCATGGGGTACGAGGCGTACCTAGACAGCCGCGATGTGACGGGCAGTCTTTGGACGCCTTTGCTTACAGAAGCGAACAAAGTCGCGCACTTTGTGGCCGGTCGCAAGCCCATTGTGGTGGCAGATCGGGAATTGCAGGGGCCACTCAAGGACATCGGTTTCCAAGTTCAGTATTTACAGAATCTTCGGGCACCCAGGGACCCGGGAGAGGCGGCTGACGACGGCTCGCGTGAGTGCGTTTACGTCAATGCGTCTTCGGCTGGTCAGGGTGCCATATCGCTACACATTCCCTGCGTAGACCTGGGCATGTTGCAAAAACTTGCTTTGCGGCCCGCAGAAGATCGTGTGGGAGTGGCGTATTTTCAGATTACCTACAAATCTTCAGGCGGCGAAGTCCGCGACTTTGGTGCCGATGCCGTAGATGCCGGCGACTCCGAATACCAGACTGAAAAGGCCCTGTGCACCCTGCTGTGTAGCGTGCGGTGCTTGTTTGTGTACGAAAACAACCCCATCGTGGATGTGGCCCGCCTCTGCGCCTGCCCGGTTATT
>CAKZJN010000316.1 GCA_936943465.1 uncultured Rhodoferax sp. | reverse complement strand
CAGGCGCTGATTCCGCTGGCGCAACGCAGCATGCAGTTGCAGGCCACGGTGCAGGAGGGCGCGCTGATTCTGAGCGACGCTTCCAGCACGGTCGAGATCGAACCGGTCCGCTGGAAGTAAGTCGGGCTCAGGCAGTCGGCGCTGAGTCCATGGAAGGCGGGCTCTCCGCCGCCCGTTCCGCATACTTGTTGAAACGCCAGGCGTCCCCCTCTTGCGTGATGCGACGCCAGGTCACGCGTTTTTCCGTCGGGGTCATCTCGGTCCAGCGTTGTACCTCTTCAAAACTGCGACCACAGCCCTTGCACACATCATCGCCCTGGCTGGTCGAGCAGATGGCGATGCAGGGCGTGTCCGGCGTGGACCGGTACCACTCCAGCCAGGCCGCCAGCGCTTTCTCAGGCATGCTGTGCTCGTCCGCCTCGACCTCGTGGTAGTACACCATCAGCGCATACACCTCGGCCAGCGCCCGGGTAGGCGCGGGCAGCGCCACGCCATCGGGCGAAGGCTCGCGGGCGCGCCAGTAATTAATGGCCGCCTCGATGTCGGTGATGTGAATGCCTGCCAAGGGAAACCGTACCTTGCCGGGGACCGGCGGTGAAGGGAGGCGCATCATAGCGTGCACACCCGGTGCGCGTTGGCGCAGGGTTTCAGACCCCATGCATCCGCTTCGGCAGTGCTATGCTGACCGCATGAAACTTCTTGCCAAATGGCTACTCAGTGCGGTGGCGTTACTCGCGGTCGCGCACCTGGTTTCCGGCGTGGTGGTGAGCAGCTTTGCCTCCGCGCTGGTGGCCGCCGTGGTGATCGGACTGTTCAATGCAATCTTGCGGCCGGTACTGATTGTGCTGACGCTGCCGGTCACGGTGCTCACGCTCGGGCTGTTTCTGTTCGTGATCAATGCGCTGATGTTTTACTGGGCGGCCTCACTGCTCGACGGCTTTCAAGTGCAGCGTTTTAGCGACGCACTACTGGGTTCGCTGGTTTACACCGTGCTGGGCATGGTGATCAATTCAGCGCTCGAGGGCCTGTTCGCGCAAAAGTGATTCCATCTGCCGGGCCCGTGTGTCCACAATCGATGCGTCAATATGGTCCGTCGTGGCCACACTCTTGCGGGCCAGGTCCTGAGCGGCCTTGAAGCGAGTCAGGGCCGCGGCGTAGTCCATCTGCGCCACGTTAACCTCGGCCTCGGCCCGAACCGCCGCCACGCCCTTACCGGCTGCGCTATTCGCAGCGGCCAACAACTGCCAGGCGGCCGCGTCACGCGGGTGATCGGCCAGCCAGGTCTGCAAACTCTGGGCGGCTGATTCACCGCGCCCCGTCCGTATCTCGGTTTGCGTGCGCGCCAGCAGCGTGGCCCGGCTGGAGTCGGTAAGGGCCTTCACCAAACCGGCCGCAGCTATCGCATCGCCCTGCGCCAGCGCCAACTCCACGCCCAACAGGCGCGCCAGCCGAAGGCCTTCCGGATTGGTTCGGACGCGCTCGGTCAGTCGCGTCAGTAACGTGTGTGCCTGCACAAAGTCGCGCAACTTCAGCGCGGCAAAGCTTGCGCCGTACAGGGTGCCGATTTGCGCCGCCTCACTTTGCTTGGAGCCATGTGCAGACTTGACCTCCTGCTCCCAAAGCCGCAGGGCATCGACCGACGGGTTGCTCAGGACGCGCGCGCGCGCCGCAATAAGGGCGTGCTCCACACCCGGCGAGCCACTCGCAGAAGCGTTGGCCGATTGCTGCACGCGCGACTGCATGTCGGCAATGCGCTCGGTAGTGAGCGGGTGGGAGCGCAGGTACGCAAAGCCGCCGGAATCGTTCAGGCGGCTGGATTGCTGGAGCTTTTCGAACATGCTCACAAAGCCCTGCGGCGCAAAGCCCGCCTGCGACTGCAGGCCAAAGCCGATGCGGTCGGCCTCGCGCTCCATGTCGCGCGAGTAGTTCAACTGGTTTTGCGCCGCGGCGGCCTGCGTTCCGACAATGGTGGCCTGGGCGGCGCCCGGATCTTTGCTGGCGGCCAGCATGCCCAGAATCAACGCACCCATGACCCATGGCGCCTGCGCCGCCTGGCGCGACATGGAGCGTGCAATGTGGCGCTGCGTAACGTGACTGAGCTCGTGCGCCAGCACCGAGGCCAGTTCATCCCGGCTGGTGACGATGGCCACCAAGCCCAGATGCAGGCCGAAGTAGCCACCCGGCAAGGCAAACGCATTCACCGTGCGGTCGCGGCCCATCAGGATGTCCCAGGCAAACACCTCGTCCACCTGAGCCGTCAGTTCACCGCGTTGGCGCGCGGCAGCGAGCAGCGGTTGCCAGATGGCCTGCACATAGTCGCCGATCACCGGGTCGTCGAGGTAGTCGGGGTCGCGGTACAACTCGCGGGCAATGCGGTCGCCAATGCGCCGTTCGGCAGTGGGGGTCAACTCGCTGCCGTCGCCCAGGTTAGGCAACGCCGTAGCGGGTGACTGCTGTGCTTGCGCCGGAGCCCAGGCCACCGGCGCACACAGCGCAGCCAAACCCAATAGGGCTGCATGGGCCATTCGGCGGGTGCTTCGGGAGGGGCGGGGGCGTGGGTTGTTCATCGGGTTGCGTCAGGGAGCAGGGCTGCAGGATGCCACCCGTCTTCCGTACGCGATGTCAAGCTCAGGTAAAGTCTTGATTATGAGCACATTGACCCATTTTGACGCCCAAGGCCAGGCCCACATGGTGGACGTCGCCGCCAAGCAGGCCACCCACCGTATCGCCATTGCCCGCGGCCGCATTGAGATGCTGCCCGCCACGCTGGCCCTGATTGAATCCGGCAACGCCAAGAAGGGCGATGTGCTGGGCATTGCCCGCATCGCCGGCATTCAGGGTGCCAAGCGCACCAGCGATCTGATTCCGCTGTGCCACCCGATTGCGCTGACGCGCGTGGCGGTGGTGTTCGAGGTATTCCAGGCCAGCGCCGACCAGCCCGCGCAGGTGGTTTGCACCGCCACGGCGGAAACCGTGGGCCCGACCGGCGTGGAAATGGAAGCACTCACCGCCGTACAGGTGGCATTGCTGACCATTTATGACATGTGCAAAGCCGTGGACCGCGGCATGACCATCAACGGCGTGACCTTGCTGGAAAAGCACGGGGGCAAGTCAGGGAGTTTTGTGGCCGGCGCCTGAGGCGTTGGCCTGACTCCAGCGCGCAAAATCCTGCGGGTACGCCGCCCGGTAACGCGGAATGAAGTACGCC
>CAKZJN010000315.1 GCA_936943465.1 uncultured Rhodoferax sp. | reverse complement strand
AGGGCATCCAGACTGTCCCACTCGGTGTCGATGAGGTCCTGCAGCAAACGGGCCAAGGCGGTTTCACGCGAGAGCGCTTCGCGGGCGGGCTGCGCAGCGCGGAACTGATCCGACCGGTGGGTAACCAAGGCGCCCAGTTTGCCCTTGTCGATGCCGGGCAGGTCCAGCTTCTGGATCAGCGCTGCGACCGATTCGCTCTGGCCCTGATGGATCAGGGTGGACGCGGTGCTGGCAAAGCGGGCAATGCCTACCAGTGTCGGGTCGCCGGTTCCATCGATGGTGGCGCGTAGCGTCTGAGGCAGGTTCCAGCGCGCAGCCAGTTCTACGCCGATTTCCTGGTAACTCATGCCCATCACCGCCTTGGCGGCCATTTCCGGGGCGGTCCCCGCAGCGACTTGGATGGCGATGGCTGCCGACTCGGCGGCAAGGTATTTGCCGACCATCAAGCGCCCGATTTCGACCATCAGCGTGGCAATGGAAGCGTCTTCCGCCCGGTCTGCCAGCGCGGTGCGGGCCAGTTCGGAGGCCAGCAGCGACTGGGACAGGTGCGCGTCCTGGTGGAGCTCTTCGTCGCTGACCAGATCGGCACCCAGCACCAGGTGCAGCACCGCTTCCGAGCCCAGCACGTCGACTGCCGAACTGACCGAGGCCGATCCGTCGCCAAAGGGCGCGTACATGGCCGAATTGGCTAGTTTGAGTACCTTTTGCGTCAGGGCAAAGTCTTCAATGATGTGGCCCACCACCTCCTGCTTGCCGCGCTGGCTGTTGTCCAGCGCACCCAATACCGAAGCGACCGAACGCTCCGTGGCCGGAACCCCCTTGGAGTTCTTCATGGCCAGCAACAATTTGTCGAGAACCGGCGCGCTCATGCGAGAGCCTCCTCCGGTTGAATTTGCCGCAGGATGTCGGATGCCGACATGGGTCTACCGGTCAGGTAACCCTGTGCCACATTGCAGCCGGCCGCCTTGAGAAAGGCCAGTTGGTGTTCGGTTTCCACGCCTTCGGCAACCACCTTCAGGTCGATGCTGTGCGCCAGGTTGATCATGGCGCTGATCAGTTTGCGGTCGGAACTGGAGGCCGGGGTCGGCTCGCTTTCACCCATGGCCCAGATAAAGGCTTTGTCGATCTTGATGCTGGATACGGGAAGACGGGTCAGGTAGGCCAGGCTGGAGAAGCCGGTGCCGAAATCGTCAATGGAAAAGCGAATGCCCTGCTCGCGTAACCGGGCCAGGGCCCGCTCGGTCTTTTGCTGGCTGCTCATCAGCGTCGACTCGGTAATTTCCAGCACCAGCTTGGAAGGATCGATCCCGGTTTCCTTCACCACGTCCATCACTTCCACATCAAAGTGGTCGCTGCCAAACTGGACCGGCGACACGTTGACCGACATAACAAAGTCGGGCGCCAGCTTCTGGAATTTTCTGAGTTGGTGGCAGGAATAGCGCAGCGCCCATTTGCCCAGGAACGGCATGAGGCCGGCGTCTTCCACAATCGGGATGAACTGGTCGGGCCCGACCCGGCCCAGATCGCGGTTGGTCCAGCGCATCAGGGCCTCGGCGCCAATCAGCCTGCGGTCCATGTCGTACTGGGGCTGGTAGTCCATATAGAACTCACCGTCCTGAATGCCGTTGTGGATCGCGGCTCGGATCGAGAAGTCGAGGTTGGCCTCGGTCAACGTAAACACCGTCACCCGGTTCTTACCCGCGTTCTTCGAGTAATACATGGCGGTATCGGCGTTTTTTAGCAGCGTCGAGTAATCGTCGCCATGCGCCGGGTATTCAGCCAAGCCGATGCTCACGCCCAGGTAGGCATTGTGGGGCGCGGCGTCATAGGGGCGCGCCACGGCCAGCAGCACATTTTTGAGAGCCTGTTGTGCCGCTTCGGCGTTCTTGTTGTCGTACAGCAGCACAAATTCATCGCCCCCCAGGCGCGCCAACATGTCGCCGGGGCCGAGCAATTTGATCAGGCGCTTGGTGGTCTCAATCAGCACCGCGTCGCCCATGGCGTGACCGTAGGTGTCGTTGACCTTTTTGAATCCATCCAAATCGAGGAGGGCTACAGAAAAGGGATTGCCGCCCGACTTCAGGCGCTGTTCCACCGTGGACTTCAGCAGCGCCCGGTTCGGCAGTCCGGTCAACTCGTCGTGCTGGGCGGCGTGGCGCAGAGCCGAATCTTCGGTTTTCCACATGGAAATATCGAAGACGCAAAACACATGCTGGTGCGCCGCGTGCAAGCGGTAGCTGCGCAGGTTGATCCAGCATTCAGTGCCGCCCTTGAGAATCCGCAGGTCCAGCGAAAACGTCTCGGGGGTGCCGGCCAGGGTCTGCTTAAAGCCCGCCACATCATCAGGATGCAGGATGTCGACAAAATTGGTGGGAAGTTCGGAGCCTGGAATCGCGGTAAACCAGCGCTGGCCCGGCTCGGAGATGAAGCGGATGTCAAATTGGGCATCGACCCGTAACACCGCATCCAGAACCCGGTCTAAGGTCGGAGAGCTCATAGGACGCTACGCGAATGAAAGACGGTGCGCCCGTCTGGCAAGCAGTAGCCCATCGAAGCGTCCATCCGTCCTCCGTTAATGTTCAGACTCCAAGAATACCATTCGCAAAAGCACTTTCGCAAATGAAGCGCCGTGCGCGTGGCACATCGGTAACAACGGAAAATCGTGAAATAGGAGTGACGATTCATGGAACAGAAAGACGAACAGTTTGAAGCCGGGCTTGCCATGCGCAAACAGGTGATGGGAGAAGACTTTGTGGAGCGCGCCTATGCGGCTGTGACCGATTTCACCGCCCCGTTGCAGCAACACATCACCCGCAATGCCTGGGGCGATGTCTGGCAGCGTCCGGGGCTGGACCTGAAAACCCGCAGCCTGGTGACAGTGGCCATGCTGACTGCTTTGGGCAAACAGCATGAACTCAAGGGCCACATACGCGGTGCCCTGAACAACGGGGCCACGGTGCAGGAAATTCAGGAGGTGCTGCTGCACGCCACCATTTATTGTGGTGTTCCGGCTGCCGTGGAGGCGTTTCGCAGTGCCGCCGAGGTCGTGCCCAGCGGCGGCTAATTCAAAGGTTGCCGGCTTAACCGGCGTTGCGCATGGCTTGCGCCAGGTCCGCGCTGCCCCGTGCATCCAGCGTGTCGGCGGCACCGAGCCGGTCGCGTGGCTCGCGGTTCTGGCTGAGCTTGACCTTGCCGGTGAGCGAGGTGATGGCTATTTCGATGCCCACGATGTTGCGCAGCATGCTGTCGATGTAGTCGGGGGCCGAGTCGCCCATCTTCCAGGGCTTGGGCTCAGCGGCCTCATGCCGGCGGGTCAGTTGCGCCAGCAGACGCCGGGTAAACCGCTCGTCGTCCTGCACAGTCAAGACGCCGTGGGCATGCACCACCTCGTAATTCCAGGTCGGCACCTGGCGGTGGGTTTCATGTTTGCTGGGGTACCAGTTGGGCGAAATATAGGCCTCGGCCCCCCGGAACACGACCATCACCGGCGTGCCGGTCGGGCAGCGTTGCCACAGTGAATTGGCGCGGGCCACATGCGCCCGCAGCGTGCCGTGCGGACCTTCGGTCTCGTCCAATTCAAACGGAATGTGGTCGGCATCCAGCCCTTCGCTGCCGTGCGTGACCAGCATCCCCAAAGGGTGCGCACGCAGGATGCGGTGCAGGGCGTCGGGACGGGTTTCGGCAAAGTGGGCGGGTATGTACATGGCGGGGCTCCGTGCTGGGGTCGGTGATTACCAGGCGTATTCAATCGTGATGGGGGCGTGGTCCGAGAATTTTTCGCCCTTGTAAATAGCGGCACTGCGCGCGCCCTCGGCCAGCGCCGGTGTGGCCAGGTGGTAGTCCAGCCGCCAGCCCACGTTTTTGGCATAGGCCTGGCCGCGGTTGCTCCACCAGGTGTAGCAATCGTCGGTGGTGTCGGGGTGCAGGCTTCGGTACACGTCGGCCATGCCGCCTTCGGTCAACAGTTTGGTCATCCAGGCGCGTTCTTCGGGCAGGAAGCCGGAGTTCTTCTGGTTGCTCTTCCAGTTCTTCAGGTCAATGGCCTGGTGGGCAATGTTGATGTCGCCGCACAAAATGAAATCGCGCTGGCCTTTGAGCGCCATCAGGTGCGGGAAAAACTCGGCCAGAAAGCGGAACTTGGCCTGTTGGCGTTCTTCGCCGGAGGAGCCGCTGGGAAAGTAGGCGCTGATGATGGAGTGCTTGCGGGTGGGCGTGTCAAAACGCAGCTCTACATAGCGGCCTTCCGCGTCGAATTCTTTGGAGCCATAGCCCACGACCACGTCGCTCGGCTCCAGGCGGGTGTAGATGCCCACACCGGAGTAGCCCTTTTTCTCGGCCAGGTGAAAGTGCCCTTTGAGCCCGGCCAGCACCTCAAACTTGCCCGCCAGGTCCGGCATCTGGGCCTTGACTTCCTGCACGCAAATACAATCGGGAGTAGCCTGGGCAAGCCAGTTTTCCAGCCCTTTGCTGGTGGCGGAACGGATGCCGTTGAGGTTCAGGCTGGTTAACTTAAACAAGGAATTTCCCATGTCGATTCAAGACCCTTTGCCGGGCGCTGTTGCGGACCCGTTGGCCCAGGATTTTGTGGCATTTGCCGTGGAATGCGGGGTGCTGCGCTTTGGCGAGTTCAAGACCAAGGCGGGTCGCATGAGCCCGTATTTCTTCAACGCGGGCCTGTTCGACGATGGCGCCAGGCTGATGCGTTTGGCCGAATTCTATGCCCAGCGTTTGTTGGCCAGCGGCATCGAGTTCGACATGGTGTTCGGCCCCGCCTACAAGGGCATTCCGCTGGGTGCGGCGCTGGCGGTGGAGTTGGCGCGCCGGGGCCGCAACGTGCCGTTTGCTTACAACCGCAAGGAGGCCAAAGACCATGGCGAAGGCGGCACCCTGGTGGGCGCACCGCTCAAGGGCCGGGTGCTGATCGTGGACGACGTGATGTCGGCCGGCACGGCGGCGCGCGAGTCGATTGCCATCATTGAGGCCGCTGGAGCCAAGCCGCATGCGGTGTGCATTGCGCTGGATCGCCAGGAGATGGCCACTGAAAACGGGCAGGACGTTCCCTACAGCGCGGTGCAATACGTGCAGAACCGCTTGGGCCTGCACGTTTGCGCGATTGCCCGGTTGTCGGATTTGATGCAGTTTCTGGCCCAAGGCGGCAGCGCCAATTCGGCTGAGGACCACCAGCGGGTACTGGCGTACCGTCAGCGCTATGGGGTAGAGTAACGCTCCTATGAATAAAGTTTGCAGGTGGGCGTTGTGGGTCTTGTGGAGCGGTGCCGCAGGCGCAGTGCTGGCGCAAGGCGCCCCGGTCAACGGCATTTACACCTGCGTGGACGCCCATGGGCGCAAACTGACCTCGGACCGGCCGATTCCCGAATGCCTGGACCGCGAGCAAAAAGTGCTCAATCCCAGCGGCACGCTGAAACTGAAAGTAGGCCCCAGCCTGACTGCAGCCGAACGTGCGCAACAGGAAGCCAAGGAAAAAAAGCAGATCGAGGAGCAAAACCGCCTGCAGGAGGAGCACCGCCGCGAGCGGGCGTTGTTGATTCGCTATCCCAGCAAAGCGGTCCATGACAAGGAACGCGCCGATGCCTTGGATCAGATCGCCGTGGTGAGCAAAGCGGCCGCTGATCGTCTGGTGGAATTGGCAGCCCAGCGCAAGAAACTCGACGACGAGATGGAGTTCTACAAAAAGGATCCGAACAAGGCGCCGCAGAACCTGAAACGTCAGGTCGAGGAAAACACCCGCAGCGCCGAAATGCAAAAGCGATTTATCGCCGACCAGGTAGTCGAAACCCAGCGCGTCAACACGCGCTTTGACGAAGAGTTGGGCCGGTTGCGCCAGATCTGGGCCGCAGCCGCCGCGTCCAAATAGGCGGCGCGGCTCCCGCTGGACTTAGGCCAGTTTGGCGCGCAGCAGGTCATTCACCTGTTGCGGATTGGCCTTGCCCTTGCTGGCCTTCATGATCTGACCGACCAGACCGTTCAAGGCCTTCTCATTGCCCGCCTTGAACTCGGCCACGTTTTTCGCGTTGGCGGCAATCACCTCGTCGACGATTTTTTCCAGCGCGCCGGTGTCGTTCATCTGCTTGAGGCCCTTGGCTTCAATAATGGCGTCCACGCTGGCGCTGCTGTCTTCCCACAACGCGTCAAACACCTGCTTGGCGGCGTTGTTGGAAACCGTGCTGTCGGCAATGCGGGAAATCAAGGCACCCAGTGCTTCGGGCTTCACGGGCGCTTGTTCGATGCCGAGGTCTTGCGCGTTGAGGCGGCGTGACAGCTCGCCCATGATCCAGTTGCCGGCCAGCTTGGCCTGTCCGCAGGCCTTGGTGGTGGCCTCGAAATAGCTGGAAATGGCCAAGCTCTGGGTGAGTTGTGTGGCGTCGTATTCGCTCAAGGCGTAGTCGGCCATGAAGCGGGCCGCCATGGCGCGCGGCAGCTCGGCCATTTCGCCGCGTACCTTGGCCACCCATTCGTCGGAAATGCACAAGGGTGGCAGGTCCGGGTCGGGGAAGTAGCGGTAGTCAGCAGCGTCTTCCTTGGTGCGCATGGCGCGGGTTTCCCCGGTGTCGGGGTTGAACAGCACGGTGGCTTGCTGGATGGCGTGGCCGTCTTCAATCTGCTCGATCTGCCAGCGCACCTCGAAGTCGATGGCCTGCTGCATGAACTTGAAGCTGTTCAGGTTCTTGATTTCGCGGCGCGTGCCCAACGGCTGGCCGGGTTTGCGCACCGACACGTTGGCGTCACAGCGGAACGAGCCTTCTTGCATATTGCCGTCGCAAATGCCGATCCAGGTCACGATCTTGTGCAACTC
>CAKZJN010000314.1 GCA_936943465.1 uncultured Rhodoferax sp. | reverse complement strand
CGCGTCGGGCAGACTTTTCAGTTCCTCGTCCAGCACAAAGGCGGAGTTGGCATGCACGGCGAATGCGCTCCAGTAGGCACGGTCTTTTTCATGCTTGCGCGCCTTGCCTAGCTCACCGATCGCGCAGTAACCGGCAATGCTGCCCTGCGCCTGCGCGCGCTCACAACCGCCAACGCCGGTGCACTCACCCGCCGCGTAAATGTGGGGCACCGTGGTTTGTTGCTGGGTGTTGACCGTAACGGCGGACACACCATCTTGCAAATGCAGCGTGCAACCCAAAGCCTCGGCCAGGCCGGTGTTGGGCACCAGGCCATAGCCTACCGCCACACGGTCGCACTCCAGCGTGGTCATCCCCTTGCCTTGCTTCAAAGTGACTTGCTGCACCCGGCCCTGCCCTTGCACCGACCGCACCACCGACGAGGTGCGGTAACTGGCATCGCGCAGTTGCACCGCCTGCATCAGCTTGGATGGCCACAGCGGCAGCTTGCGGGCGAAGGCGGTCAGGCGTGCCAGCGAGGCCTGTTCCGCCACCACCAACACCTTCGCGCCCGCCTTGCGCGCCGTGGCAGCCACGGCAAACAACAAGGGTCCACTGCCCGCCACCACCACGCGCTGCCCCTGCACCGGCATGCCACCCTTGATGAGCGCCTGCAAGCCACCAGCGCCGCTAACGCCCGGCAGTGTCCAGCCCGGAAATGGCAGCAACCGTTCGCGCGCTCCGGTGCACACAATCAGCTTCTGCCAACGCACCTTCAAAGCGCCTTCGGGGGTTTCGACAAGCAGGGTCTGCGCGTCCAGAATGCCCACCACCTTGGCACTGTTCACGATGCGAATAGCGGCGCAGGCTCGCACCGCCTGTTGCAGCGCGATGGCCGAATCGGGCAGGTCGGCATGGGCGCCGCGTCGCCAAATCTGACCGCCCTCGGCCGGGTTGTCGTCCAGCAGCATGACCCGCGCGCCGTCGCTGGCCGCCGCCTTGGCTGCCGACAGTCCTGCCGGGCCGGCACCCACGATCAGCACCTCGCAGGAATCCAAAGTCGCCACCAAGGGCGCAGACTTTATCGATGCGCTCATGGCATGGACTCCACCACCATGCCGGGCGCGCACAGGGTCTGGCAGCCCAGTCGCACGCGGCCATCCACGTGCACGCGGCACTCCTGGCAAATGCCCATGCCACAGACCGCCGAACGCGGCTCGCCGTTCACCGACGTGCGCGTAGCAGTCAGCCCGGACAGCGCCAGAGCGGCGGCCACCGTGGTGCCTAGCGCGACCGTAAGGTCACTCCCATTGACCTGCAGAACCAGTGCCGTTTTTGTCACAGCGCGCCTCCAACGGCTGCGTCAAAGCGCGCCAATGCAAAGGGTGCTGGGTCCAAGGGAGGCGTACGGCCGGTCATCAGCGCTGCCATGAGGTCGGCCGTTCCGGTGGCGGTGGTGACGCCCAGGCCCTCGTGGCCCACCGCCAGCCACAGGTGCGGGCTGGTGGGATGGCGGTCAAGAATCGGCAGGCTGTCGGGTGTGGCGGGCCGAAAGCCGGTCCAGCTCCGGATGGCGTTGAGGTGCGCCACGCCAGGCAGGTAGCCCATCGCCCGTTGCAGCATCTGTGCCAGCATCTCTGGCTCCACGCTGCGGTCCAGCGTGTCGAACTGCCGGGATGATCCAATGAGCAACTGCCCGGTGGGGCGCGGCTGCACGTTGAAGGCCACCGATGGCCCCTCGCTGTGGTGGGCGGAACTGATATATCCGAGTTCCACCAGTTGGTGTGTGATCGCTCCCGGGTAGCGATCGGTAATCACCAGATGGCCTTTCTTGGCGCGCAGGGGAAGGCCCGGCACCAACTCGGTTGCCTGCATTCCTGTAGCCAGCAACAACTGTGGCGCGGAGCGCGTGCTGCCGTCGGCCAGCACCACGGAGTCGCCGTCTATGCGCGCAACCATGCCCCGCTGCACGGTCACTTTGTCGGGCAACCGACCGAGCAACCAGCGTGTTGCATTGGGCGCATACACAGTGCCATCGCCCGGCACCAGCAGCCCGCCTGCGAGGCCACTGCGCAGGCCCGGCTCGGCCTGAGTCAGTTGTGCGGCGTTCAACAAGGCGCATTCAACGCCCTGTTGCGCGAGGCGCACCTGCTTTTCTTCCGCGCCTGCCATCTCCTCGGCATTGGCTGCAATCCACAGCGTGCCGCAGGCATGAAAGGCACAGTCGGTGGGCATGTCAGCGGCCATCCTGCGCCATGCCTCCACCGAATACTGACTGAGCGCCATCTCGGCCGGGTTGTCATCCATCACCACCAGGTGACCCATGCCCGCATGGGTGGCACCCCCCACTCCCGAGTCGATCACCAGCACTTGCTGCCCTGCGCGCGCCAGCGCATGTGCACAGGCAGCGCCGATGATGCCGGCACCAACAACGATGACATCGGGGGATGGCATGGCTGCGGTGAGCATCAGGTCGCGCGGATGCCCCAGGCGAAGGGGTCGGTGTCATGGATCAACAAGCTGGCCTCGGCGCACACATGGGCGCTACCGCGCAGCGTGGGGATGATGCGTGCGCCCTCGTCTGCGTCGCTGCCTTCGCGTTCGTAGCTCGCCTGAAAAGTGCTGCCGATTACGCTGGCTTGCGTCCAGACCTGGCCCGGTGCGAGCTTGCCGTCTGCAGCCAGGCAGGCCAGCTTGGCACTGGTGCCGGTGCCGCAGGGCGAGCGGTCATACGCGTTGCCGGGACACAGCACAAAGTTGCGGCTGTCGGCACCCTGCGAATCGGTTGCAAACAACTCAATGTGATCGATCTCGCCACCATCCTTGCCGGTGATGCCTTGGGCGGCTAGTGCGTGGCGCATCTTGCTGGTGAAGTCGGTGAGCAGCGCCACGTTGTCCAGCGCAATGCGATGGCCGTGGTCACTCACCAGAAAGAACCAGTTTCCGCCCCAGGCCACGTCGCCGCGCACTGTGCCATAACCCGGCACGTCCACGGCCACCTGCTTCAGGTGACGGTAGGCGGGCACATTGCGCACGCTCACTGTGCCGTCGTCATGCAGCGTGGCTGTCACATCGCCCACCGGCGTTTCAATGCGATGCACGCCGGGCTGGATGCGGCCCATGTGCGCCAGTGTCACCACCAATCCGATGGTGCCGTGGCCACACATATTCAGGTAGCCGGTGTTATTGAAGAAGATGACGCCCGCAGCGGCATCCGGTGCCACTGGTTCGCATAAGAGCGCACCCACAATCACATCGTTGCCGCGCGGCTCCAGCACGGTGGCTGCGCGCCATGCGTCGAATTGCGAAGCGAGTAAGGCCTTGCGGTCGGCCATGCTGCCACGGCCCAGATCGGGAAAGCCGCCCACCACCAGACGCGTGGGCTCGCCGCCGGTGTGCGAGTCGATGACTTGGATGCGCTGCGCGGCCATGCTTTACATCACCGACTGGTATTTGGCGGGGCGTGTGGCCAGCGCCTTCTTCACCACCGCTTCCACATGGGCGCGTTCTTCACCGACTAGTGGCAAGCGCGGACGGCGCACGTATTCGGTCCCCACACCCACCAGCGCGTCGATGAGCTTGAGGTTTTGCACCAGCTTGGTGGACACATCGAGGTGCAGCATCGGCGTCATCCACTGGTACAGCGGCAGGGCCTCGGCAAAGTTGCCTGCCTTCATCAAGTCAAACAGCGCCACGGTTTCGCGCGGGAAGGCGCAACCCACGCCGGCCAGCAGGCCGTCACAACCCAGCGCCAGGCCTTCATACGCCAGGTCGTCGACGCCAAGAAACAACTGGTAGCGCGTGCCCACGGTATTGCGCAGATCGGTGATGCGGCGGATGTTGTCGGTGCTTTCCTTGATGGCGTGAATCCACTGGCAATCGGCCAGCTCCACCATGTGCTCCGGTTTGAGGTCGACGCGGTAGGCCACCGGGTTGTTGTAGACCATGATGGGCTGCTGCGCCGCTTCGGCATAGGTGCGCACGTTGAGCATGGCCTCGCGCGCATCGGCCACGTAGATCACCGAGGGCATCACCATAAAGCCCTGCACTCCCAGCTTGTTGGCACCGTCGATGTAACGCAGTGCCTCGCGGGTGCTGGTCTCCGACACATTGGCCAGCACGGGGATGCGGCCATCGGCAGCCTCCAACGCAATCTGCGCGACTCGCAGCTTTTCTTCCAGCGTGAGCGTGCTGGCCTCACCGAGCGAGCCGCAGGTCACCAGCCCGTGGATGCCGTTGCGGATCTGGAAATCGATGTGGCGCGCCGTGCCCTCGGCATCGATGCTTTCATCCGGGTTGATCTTGGTGGTGATGGCCGGGAAGATGCCTTGCCAGGGGGTGTTTTTCATGCAATGCTCCGGATTCGATTTAAATATGTTGCTAATATATTAGCGCAGTTCAAACAACACCGCCATGGCCCGCCCGAAAAAGACCACCCCGCTTGCCATCCAAACACCGGCCAAACGCCGCGCCGCCGATGTGGCCTATGACACGCTGGAAGATCTGATCTCCACGCTGCAACTCCAACCCGGCTCACAGGTGGCCGAGGCTGATTTGGTGGACCGCACGCAACTGGGCCGCACACCCATCCGCGAGGCGTTGTTGCGCATGGTGTCCACCGGCTTGGTTGTGCAGCAACCCCGGCGCGGTTTGCTGATTTCCAGCATCGATCTGGCCGACCATTTGGATGTGGTGCAAACGCGCCGGGCGCTGGAATGTTTGATCGCGGCCTGCTCGGCCCGCCGGGCAAGTGACACGCAACGCAAGGACATCGTGCGCTGCGCCCAACGCATGGTGAAGGCGGCTAGCGCCGACCGGCTTGAAGACTACATGCAGGCCGACATTGCGCTCGACCGCGTGAACCACGCCGCCAGCCAGAACTACTCCGCGGTGAAGGCGGTGTTGCCGCTCATCGTGCAATGCCGCCGCTTCTGGTATGCCTACCGGCATGCGGGTGATTTGTCGGAAGGGGCTGCTGCGCATCTGCAGTTGGCCGAAGGCATTGCATCGGGCAATGAGGCCGACGCGGTGGCCGGAGCAGAAAGGCTGAGCGACTACCTGCAGGCGTTTACGCAGCGGGTGATTGCAAACTGAGGCCTAGCGCCTGCGGACCAGGCGCACTCGGGCCAGCGTGCCGTTGGCAACCGGGTAGGCGAATCCTTCATAGTCTTTCAGCATCAGCGACTCCGATGCCGAAAAACCGTTGCCCACCGCAATGTTGATGTACTGGCCTTTGTCATACACATTGGAGGTCCAGAAGCCACCCTGCACCTCCTTGTAAATGAAGGCGCCACGGTAAGGTGGCTCGGTCCAGAACACGGTGTCTGCGTAGGTTTTGGAGTTCATGATCTGCTGCATTTCCGCAATGGTCGGCAAGCGCCAGCCTGAGCCCACCTGACGCACCAGCCGCTGCGCATTGGCGAAGCTCAGCAACTGCGGATCATCCTTGCACTGGTTGGCCACATCGGGCTCCTGCCGCAGGTACTTTTGACCCACCAGACAACGCATGTACTCCAACCCCGAGGAGGTGTCGAACACAACCGAGCCCATTACGTGATCATCACGCGGCACGAACCGAACATCGCTCACCACACTGGTATTCAGCGAAACGCCTTGGCCCCAAGCAGTCAACGTGATGAGACCGAGTGCCAACAAGCACAATTCGCGGACTTTTTTCAATGGAACCTCCCTTGCCTTTCGACGAAAAATAGGAGGCATCCTATGCAGCGGAGGCTGTGCTTGTCTTGATCACATTTTGATCAATGCGCAGACCATGTGTTCCATGAAGGACATTGAATGCAAACTTTCTCCAGTGAAGGTTTGCGCGACGCGTACCAGCGCCGGCGATTCATGGTTCTTTACCGAACCAAGTGAAGCTACGCCATGAAGCCCAAATCCACCGGATA